>NZ_JAYESN010000031.1:0-48228 GCF_034860625.1 Lamprobacter sp. | reverse complement strand
CGCATCGCGGTGCGCACGGTCTTGCGCAGCTTGGCGGTATCGAGGCCTCGCTCGGTCACATGCGCGGCCAGATTGACTGATCCCAGGTTGCAGACCGCGATCTCGCGATCGTTGGTGTGCAGGGTGATCTCGGTGCAGAGGTTCGAGCTATGCACCTGCCCGACGTGCTGATTGGTGTAACGCAGGTTGCAGGGGTCCTTGAAGGTGATCCAGGGATGGCCGGTCTCGAACAGCATCGCCAGCATCTTGCGCCAGAGGTCGACCGCCTTGATGCGCTTGGTCACCTTCAGCTCGCCACGCTCGGCGCGCGCCTCGTAGCCGAGATAGGCCTGCTCGAAGGCCTGCCCGGTCAGGTCATGCAGATCTGGCGTCTCGTCGGGTGAGAACAGGGTCCAGTGCTGATCCTCGGCGACGCGCTTCATGAATAGATCCGGCACCCAGTTGGCCGTGTTCATGTCGTGGGTGCGGCGGCGGTCGTCGCCGGTGTTCTTGCGCAGCTCGACGAACTCCTCGATGTCGATGTGCCAGGTCTCGAGATAAGCGCAGACGGCGCCCTTGCGCTTGCCGCCGTTGTGCACCAGGGCAGCGGCGGTCATGTAGCTCTCATCGCCCTCGACTTTGAGGTCGTGGACTTCCGCCACGGGCGTGATTGGCTCGACCGCCTTGACGCGGGTAAACAGCCAGTTGCCGAGCCGGAACCAGTTGTGCTTGGTCAGCGCGGGCACGTCGAGCAGAGCGGCGATGCGCGGGTCGGCCGGGATACGCAGATCGAAGGCGCGGCTGACGCCGGTGAAGGCGATCACGCTGCCGTCCGAGCGGGCGCCCTGATGATCGCCGGCGCGCTCGCGATATTGGCCGGCACAGGGGATGCCGAGCCGCAATAGCTGATAGCGCAGCCCCTCTGCCAATAGCGCCGACGTACTGGTGAAAGAGATCTCCTTGCCACGGCTGATGCCACCGTCGGTCTCGAGCAGGCCCTGGATCAGCGCCAGCGCCTGATGGTGTGGCAGATGGCTGAAGCGCCGAGCGATGCGCTTGTTGCGGGCGGCGTCGTACAGGTCCTCTTCGGTGAAGGGCAGGAGCGCCAAATCCTCGCCGACCCAGCGCCCGGTGGTCGCGCAGCGGGCGAGACCGCGACCGATCGCCCACTTGATCTGCAGAGAGGTCTCGCCACGGACGTTTTCCCAGTAATGGATGCCGCGCGCGTCAAGATACTTGCGCACGAATTGCAGATGATTGCCATCAGAGGCCGGATTGCCGGAGACCCCAAATTCCCGACCTCTGGTCAGATGTCCATCGCCAAGCAGGATGCCATAGAAGCGCGCGTCGTCCTCAGTCAGCCCTTCAACCGGCACCACCTCACTCGGGATGACTTGTGCGACATAGTCGCCGGCGCTGAGCGCTCCAGCCTCGACCCAGTCGGGCCGATAGCGACCGTTCTCGATCTGGTTCAGGGTGCGCTCGATCGACTGCTCGGCTGGCACGCCCGGGATGGCCCAGAACGGATGCCCCGCAGTGACCTTGAGATCATTGACCGAGTGCTTGACCCGCACCTGGACCATGGGCGCATCCTTCTGCGCGTAGACGAAATGTTCGCTGACCTCGCGGTAACGCCCGCGCTGACCGAGCACCAGATCGCCGACCTTCACATCAGCAATCGACTTGGGGCCGTCGGCGGTGAAGACGGTGGTTTCGGGCGCGAAGCATTGGTTCACGGCCACCGCCGTATCATTCGCCACCTTGAGGAAGGGCACCACTCCCTGACTCTTGCCATTGGTGCCCTTGATATGCGCGCCCATGCCGCGCACGCGGCTCCAGTCGTTGCCGAGGCCGCCGGCGAATTTGCTTAGCAGGGCGTTATCTTTGATGGCGCCATAGATGCCATCGAGATCATCCGGAACCGTGGTTAGATAGCAGGAGCTGAGCTGTGGGCGCAGGCTGCCGGAATTGAACAGGGTCGGCGTGCTGCTCATAAAGTCGAAGCTCGACAGCAGCTCGTAGAACTCGATCGCACGCTCCTCGCGGTCGATCTCGTTGATCGCCAGCCCCATTGCCACGCGCATGAAGAAGGCTTGCGGCAACTCGATGCGCGGGCCTTCGGCCTTGTGGATGAAGTAGCGGTCGTAGAGGGTCTGCAGGCCGAGATAGGTGAATTGGAGATCACGCTCGGGCTTGAGCGCGGCACCCAACCGGGCCAGGTCGTAGCGGCTGAGCTGCCTGTCAAGCAGCTCCAGATCGCCGGCGGTCTTGATGTAGGCGCTGAAATAATCGGCATAGCGCTCGCCGAGATCGGCCTGGGTCTCGACCCCGACCGCCATGCCCAACTCGCCCAGTGCCTCGCGCCGCATCACATCGAGCAGCAGCCGCGCCGCGGCCTGGCTGTAGGCCGGCTCGCGCTCGATCATCGCGCGTGCTGACATCACCAGCGCTTGGCCGACATCGGCTTCTTTGACCCCATCGAACAGGTTACGCAGTGTGTCGGTGATGATCGCTTCGTCATCAACCCCATCGAGCCCCGCAGCGGCCTCACGCGTCAGTCGGCGCAGGCGCTCGACGTCCAGCGCTCGCGTGCTGCCATCGGCGAGGGTGACGTTGATGCCTGTCGCCTCACTGGCCGCCGAGGGCGTCGCGCTGGCGGCCTTCTCGGCACGCTCACGGGCACGGGCGTCGCGATAGATCACATAGTCGCGTGCGACCTTGTGTTCACCGGCGCGCATCAGCGCCAGCTCGACCTGATCCTGGATATCCTCGATATGGACGGTACCGCCACCTGGTAGTCGGCGGGTGAGCGCCGAGACCACCTGCTCAGCAAGCTCGTCGACCAGATGATGGATGCGACTCGAGGCGGCCGCGCCGCTGCCCTCGACCGCGATGAAGGCCTTGGTCATGGCGACCTTGATCTTGCTCGGGTCGAAGTGGGTCACCTTGCCATTGCGGCGGATGACCTGGACCTGCCCCGGACGATGGCTGGCGACCTCACTGTTTGAGCTCAGCGCCGAGATGGCAGCCGAACTAGCAGCCGAACTAGCAGCCTGAGATGACTCCGGCTCGACGCGAGGCTGGTGCAGGTTGGGCGTTTGCGCAGTGGCGTCGGTCTTCTCGGAGGCGGCGGCCATGGTTCAGTCCTCGTCTGATGTTGTCTGGTGCGAACGCAAGAAGGACCGCTCATCGGTCCGAATCCGGAGATTGCGGCTGGGCCTGCGGCTGAGCGACAGTCGGGCAGTGCCACTGTCAGCATGTACGATCGGCCCTTGAGGCGGCGGTTTTAGGCAGCGAATCTCCCACCTGTGGAAAAACAGAGGTGGCCACCGCGAGTGCATCGAGGGTTCGCGTTGAGGTTTCGCAATATATACCCATCAGGCTAGCTGTCAACCACTACATCTTGTGGTTTAGCTGTGATTATCCGCGTGGGCACCCTGTGTGCGAGCTGTGGATAATTGTGTTTAATTCAGCGTTTGAGGGCGCCGTTGAGGGGGTTTGCTGTGGATAACCTCGGCCTGTCGTTGGCCCTTGTTGGCTTGGGCCGAGACGGCATCAGCAGCGCTATACTCGACCCACGCCGTTTGCCCAGATGGGACGCTGCGGCGCACACTCGAAACAACACCAAATAGCGCCGTCCGAGCCAAGCCACTGCGGTGATGGCCTTGACGGCACAACGGAGGAGACTGTATGAGCCGAACGATGCTGCGCACCTGCATAACCCTACTGGGTTGTGCGCTGGCGATGCCGTCGCTGGCCGACACGGCGACTGAGCGCTCGAGCGACATCGGCCCTGGGGCTGCGGGTGTAACACCTGCCGAGTCCTCAGAGGCGGCCCCAGCCGAGACGCCAGCCGAAACCCCAGCCGAGATTGCCAAGCGTGAGTACGATCAGGTCTTGACGCTGACGCCAGATATCGAGCGCGGGCGCAGGGTTTATCTCACCTGCGCCGTTTGCCACTTGCCGGAAGGCTGGGGCAGCGTCGATGGGATCTATCCACAGATCGCGGGTCAACTGCGCACGGTGATCATCAAGCAGCTTGCCGACTTCCGTACCGGCAATCGCGACAATCCGCTGATGTATCCATTCTCCGTGCCGGAGATCTTGGGCGGTCCGCAGGAGATCGCCGATGTTGCCGCCTATGTCGCCGCATTGCCGATGACGGCGAACAATGGACTCGGGCCAGGCACCGACTTGGCGCTTGGCGAGCAACTCTATGGTGAACATTGCGCCGGTTGCCACGGTGCGGCTGGCGAGGGCGACGAGGCTGAGCACATTCCCGCCCTTGCTGGGCAACATTACGCCCATCTGATGCGGCAGTTTGATGCCATCCGCAGCGGTGAGCGCAAGAATGCGGACTCGAAGATGACCGACGAGATCAGGGACATCAACGCGCAGCAGCAGTCAGCGATGCTGGACTATACCTCCAGGCTAAGGCCTGCCGCCGACAAGCTCGCAGCCGAGGGCTGGCTGAATCCGGATTTCCCCCATTATTTGCGTGATGCCATGGGATTGCGGGTGGCGCCGCCGGCAGTGCTTGCTCCCGCGGCATCCGGCGCAGAGGAGTCGAAGCACTAGCCGGCGTTGGCGCGTGCCCGGCGCTTGGCATGGTAATGGGCTCCAGGTGAGCCCTAGGTGGTCTGGGATCGCTCAGCGATCCGATACTGATCCCGACCCGCTCGCTTGGCTTCGTACAGCGCCATATCGGCTCGATGGATCAGGCCCTGGAGCGATTCGTCGGGCTCGCGCTGTGCGACGCCAAGACTCGCGGTGACTTTGAGGGGCGCGTCTGCATCGATGTCGAACGCATGCTGCCCAATGTCGTGGCGAAGCCGCTCGGCTAGATTGGTCGCACCCGCTTCCGTCTGACCGATCACAAGGACCAAGAACTCCTCTCCGCCAAAGCGCACCGGAACGTCGACACTGCGACACTGGGCTCGGATCAATTCGGCAACCTGTTCCAGTACCCGATCTCCGGCGCTATGGCCATAGGTGTCGTTGATCTGCTTGAAGTGGTCGAGATCGATCAGCACCGCAGCGACCGGCGGCGCCATGTCGCGCTCCTGCAGGGCTAGGTGGCGTTTCATCACGTCCTGCATGTAGACGCGGGTGAAGAGTTTGGTCAGTGGATCACGGATTGAGCGTTGATAGGCGCGCTCGCGCTCGAGATCGATCGAGCGATAGATCACTTCGCGCTCAAGCGCGATCTTCAGCGGCTCGACCATCTGCACGATCAATTGCGCGATGCTAGAGGTGATCAGGGGGCGCTGAGCGAATGCGAGGATCGCCATCGCGTCGATCTGCTCACTGTCTTGGGCCGTGAGTGGAACCGCGATCGAGGCCGCTTGTGGGTCGGCCTCCGGCTGCATGCAGAACCCTTCGGCATGCAGTTCGTGGTTGGCCATTCTCCCGTCCTCGACATGTGCGCGCCGCCAATCGCTGAGCGTTTGTCCGATGAATCGACAAGGCTCTGGAGTCGAAGGGTCGACGATACCGACGAAACGCGCCTTTGCCGCGAGCGACAGTACCTGACCATCCGGCAGCGCCGCATAGTAGTCGATCCGCTTGACCGGCAGATTGCGCCGAACAACCTCGAGGAGTCGGGTCGCAATGTCGCGGAAATCGCGATAGAGCAGCATCGTCTCGGTAATGTCACGCAGCGTTCGGTTGAGCTGCGAGAGCCGCCGAATATCGGTATCACCCTGTCCGAGCAGGTACAGGCCGCAGTCCAAATGCCGGAGCTTGTCGATGATGAAACCGACTAGATGCTGCGGGATGATGGAGCCATGCTGGGCGGCGATCATCTGTACCGGGTAGCGCTCGATCTGGTTCAGCGCATAGTCGAGGATGTCACTGCTCGGCATGTAGTGCTCGTGGAATGGGCGGACCGCGTCGAAGTGCGATTCATCGAGGGCGACCAATTGCGGCGTTTCGGTGAAGCCGCCAAACAGATCGCTCGAAAAGAGCAGGCCGGTGCGGCGCTCGAAGCTGCAGAAAGCGCCCGGGAAGTGCGCATAGGGCGTGAAGATGAATTCAAGCGTGCGATCCTCCAGCTTGAGCTTCCAGTCGTGTTCGTCGATCAGCCAGAAGGGTAGTTTCAGGCCGTAATGCTTGAGCAGCGTCTGCGCTCGCCAATGGGTCACCACCGCGGCGTCGCTGCGCGTATTGAGCTCATCGATCAAGGGAAGTGCCGCCGCGATGTCGGGATCTTGATGATGGCAGACGTAGTAGCGAATGGAACTGAGCGGCGTGACCTCCTCAATCTTGCGCAGCGTGTGGGCAAAGGTCAGGCGCGACCCAGGATCAAACAACACCGATTGGTCACCTTGCTCAAGCAGGTAAACATGGCACTGGAACTTGTCTTCTGGGATGACATGGCCGACCCACCAGATGCGATCTGCGATCTCGATGGCGTGATGGGTGTCCGCGTGACGGAGGGTTTCGACTGTTGCTAGCATCGCTCGCTGAATCGTTAAGCGGCGTCCGATGCCGGGCTGAAGAAGGCTCCCGTGGTGTCCAGAAGCACTGCATCCTGGGTGCGAGTCAGTGCTCTCGGACCATGGTTCGGTGGTTGACGCCTGCCTCGCAGATGGAGTGGTCTAAGACTGCGCCAAATCGGCCAGCTTCTGCAACTCGTTCGCGTTGATCTGACCGGGCTCAGGTTGTCAATCGGCCTAAACTTGGGCCTAAACCTGACCAGATCGCCCGCTGATCGCCGCCGATGCCATCGGCGAGACATCCTTGGGTGATAGCTCTGTTGGGCAGGTTTCGGTATGGGGCTCGGTGCGATCCTGGGTGCGATCAGGATGCGTGTCGCGGGCCGCCAGCAGTCGGTAGATGCTCGGCGCCAGCAGCAGCGAGACTAGGGTCGAGAAGCTGAGTCCAGCGACAATCGTGACTGCGAGCGGACTCAGCATCTCCGAGCCCTCGCCGATACCGAGCGCGAGGGGCAACATGCCGAAGACCGTGGTGAGGGTCGTCATCAGGATTGGCCTTAATCGCAGTCGTGCCGCCTCGATGATGCCTGCGTCGCGTGGGTCGCCCGCGCGCCGACGCAGCTCGATGAACTCGACCAGCACGATCGCGTTATTCACAACGATGCCGGCGAGCATGATCATTCCCAGCCAGACCGGCATCGATAGGCCGGTGTCTGTCCAACTCAGCCCGAGTGCCACGCCGATCAGCGCGAAGGGCACCGAGAGCATGATGATCAAGGGATTGCGGAGGGATTCGTACTGCACAGCCATCACCACCAGCACGAGAAACAGGGCCAGCCCGAGCAGGCGTCGGCCAATGTCCTGGCCCTGCTGTAGGGTCTCCAGGCTGCCGGCTTCGTAGAAACTGTAACCGGGCGGTAGCGGCACCTCGGAGGCCGCCGCCAGCGCCTGCTCGATCGCGGTGCCTAGCGTCAGGTCGCCGCCGACCGATGCGCTGATCTCGACGATACGCTGCTGGCGATCGCGCAGAATCGTCTCCGGCTGCGGCAGGAGGTTGACCTGAGCGAGGTCGCCGAGTCGGATCGGTCGCCGGCCGGCATCTAGCCTGACATCACCTTCTAGGCGCTCGCGTCTGCCAGGCTCGCGCCCGAAGAGGATGATCGACTCGAGATCTCCTGGGGCTGCGATCGCCTCGCGATCCAGGCGCAGGCGCACATCGATGCTGCGGTCGCCCTCGATCAGCTCGGTGATGACCTGGCCCTCAAGCGCAAGGCGCAGGACGTGGCCGATGTCTTGCACGTCCAGCCCATGGCTTGCAGCGCGCTGCCGGTCGATCTCGATCGAGAGCTCGTGTGTCGGCTCCTGATTGGAATGCTGCAAATTACGCAGGCCATCGATGCCATTGAGCCGCTCGACAATCTGGTCTGCGAGCGCGATCAAGGTGTCGAGCTCGGGACCTTTCAACCGCAAGCTGAGATCATCATCGCCGCGATTGAAGCGGATGCCGCGAATGCCGCGGGTAAAGAGATAGACCCGAAGTCCTGGGATCGCTGCAGCCTTGATCTCTTCTTTCACGCGTTCGATCCAGTCACCGGTGCGGATGTTGCGCTCGGCAAGCGGGGCGAGTTGGACCTGAAGACTGGCGCGGTGGCTGTTTTCGAAGCTCGATCGGCCGAAGACAAAGCCGCCGACGGTGGTGAAGATCGAGCGGGTCTCGGGTTGGGCCTCGACGATAGCCTCGATCTGGCGGGTCAATGCGTCCATCTGCTCCAGGTTAACCCCGCTATCCGCGCTGAGGCTGATGCGTATATCGCCTTCGTCCAGTTCTGGCAGGAAGGCGGGGGCGGTTGAGATCAAGCTCGGCACTGTCAATAGCAGGGCGGCGACGAATGGAGGCAAGACCAGCCAGGGCCGCGGTAGCAAGCGCTGCAGCAGCCAGCGATAGCCGTTTTCCAATGCCTGCAGACTACCGTCGATGGCGCGCCGGAGTGGCCCCAGGGGGGCGCCCTCGGGCCCAGTCTCTGGCCCGCTCGGTATCTGCCGTGCGAGCGCTGGAACCAGCGTGAGCGCGACTACCAAAGATGCGACGATTGCGGCTGAGATGGTGAAGATGAGCTCGCGGAACAGGAGTCCGATGAGACCGCCGATGAACAGGAACGGCAGCACGGCGGCCAGGTTGGTGGAGGTGGAAGCGATGATTGCGCCAGTGACCTCGTGCGCGGCATGACTGGCGGCTATGCGCGGCGGCTCGCCGCGACGCTGGTGACGATGGATATTCTCGAGCATCACGATGGTGCTATCGACCAGCATGCCAATGCCGAGCGCAAGACCGCCGAGGGTCATGATATTGAAGGTGAGCCCGAAGGCGGCCATCAGGATGAAGGTGACCAGGATCGCGATCGGGATGGCGCTGCCGATGATCAGGGTTCGGCGTAGGCTGCCCAGGAACAGGTAGACCACCAGCATCGCCAGCAGGGCGCCGCCGACGGCGGCCTGGATGGCGTTGCTCAGCGACTGGCGGATGTAGCGGGCCTGGTCATCCACCTTGGCGATTTGAAGATCATCAGGCACCAGGCCCTCTTCCACGCGTCGAGCGAGCTCCGCATCAACAGCCTCGACCACGGCAACCGTGTTGCTGAGCGGTTGTTTCTGAATCGAGAGCTTGATCCCGGGTGAGCCGTTGAGTCGGATGCGCAATCGCTCCTCAGCGCCGCTGTCGAGCACCTGCGCTACCTCACCGAGTCGCAGCTGCTCGGCGCCGCGGCTAGCGGCATCACCCAACGGCAGCGCGGCGATCTGCTCGACCGAGTCGAAGCGCCCTGCAGTGCGCGCGCTGATCTCGCCATCGCGCATCAGTAGACGTCCAGCGGGAAGATCACGATTGGCGGCTTGCAGCCGGGCTTGCAGATCGAGCACATCGAGCCCGAGACCCGCGAGCCGACATTGATCGACGCTGATGCGGACCTCGCGCTCGGGTCCGCCGCCAACCTCGGCTGCGGCGACGCCAGGCAGGGTCAGCAGTTGGCGTCCAAGGTCATAGTCGACCAGGTCGCGCAGCTCGATGGGATCGCGCAGCGCTGAGCTGATCACGTATTCAGCGACGGGTAATTGGAACGGATCGCGCTTAAAGATGATCGGCGGCTCGATGCTGTCCGGTAGAAAACGCTTGGCGCGGTCAAGTCGAGCGCTGGCATCGCGCAAGGCCTGATCCACATCGTCACCGTAGCGAAACGAGAGGTCGATGGCGGACCGGCCTTCGCTGGTGCGCGATTGAATCGCGATCGCGCCCTCGGTAATGGCGAGCTGCTCCTCCAATTGGCGGGTAACCTCGTCTTCCATGACCGTTGCCGGTACGCCAGCGTCAAGCACGCGAACCCGGACATCTGGGTAGGTGATCTCTGGCAACAGATCAACGTTGAGTTGTTCGAGCGCGAAACCGCCGAGCACCATCACCGCGAGTGTCATCATCACCACGCCGATGGGATGTTGGACAGACCAGGTCGAAAGTCCTGAATTCATTGATGATTCCGAAAGCAGCAAGCGATCTGCGGTTGAGCTGCGGCGCTGGTGCTGGCCAAGGGTTCAGTCGGCCCTCTCTGGGCGGGCATGCAACCAATGTGATCCAATCCGCAGACATGAGGGGGTGGGTCGTGGATAATATAGAAACCGTCGGGTTCAGACGGTTCAGCGCTTGCCCTTGGCAAAGACCGTCCGATGGGCACCATCGTTTCAACGCCAGACCGAGTCTATCGAGCACATGTCACTGAAGCGCCGCGGCCGACAACCCGATCTCTTCAAGGTTCTTGTGATCGCGTTGGCGGTTGGCATGACCCTAACGCTTGGCTACCAGATCAATCTGTATCATCTTGGCCAGATCCAGCCGATGGCCGAGCGCACACTCGTACCGCCCATCATCGATGGCTAATCGGGGACCGCGGGCGTGAGCCAACCACATCCGCTGAGGGTTGGGGTCGTCGGCGTTGGCTACCTCGGGCGCTTCCATGCGCTCATCTATGCTCGCCTCGCCCAGGTCGAACTGGTCGGAGTCTGTGATACCAATGCTGAGCGCGCCGCAACGGTCGCTGCGGAAGCCGGCTGCGCGGCTTGGGATGATCCGCTAGCGCTGATCGGACGGGTCGACGCCGTCAGTATCGCGGTGCCGACCAGCGCCCATCATGCCGTTGCCTGTGCCTATCTCGAGCAAGGCGTTCATGTGCTCCTTGAAAAGCCGCTCGCGGTCGATGCCCGCGAGGGCGCGGAGATTGTGCGCCTGGCCGAGCAGCAGGCGGCGGTCTTGCAGGTCGGGCATCTGGAACGCTTCAATGCCGGGGTGATGGCATTGGCCGCGCGCATTGATCGACCGCGCTACATCGAGGCGCAGCGGATGGGTGGTTTCGTCGAGCGCGCGACCGATGTCGATGTCGTCGCTGATCTGATGATCCATGATCTCGACATCATCCTGGCCTTGGTCGATGCCGAGCTCGTCGACGTTCGGGCCGTTGGGACCCCGGTGCTGACCCCGCGTGTCGATATCGCCAGCGCACGCCTCGAGTTCAGCAATGGAACCGTCGCTAACGCTGTCGCCAGCCGCGTCTCGGATAAGAAGACCCGGCGTATCCGCGTGTTCCAGTCGCAAGGCTATCTGTCCCTCGATTTCATCGGCCAAACCCTAGACAGCGCGGTGCCGGAGCAACGCGAAGCCGGTCAGCGCCCCGAGATCCAGCGCGCTCGGGTGATGGTCGAACCAGTTCAACCGCTCGATCGTGAGCTCGAGGCCTTCATCCACTGCGTGAAGCATCGAGCGCGGCCACTCGTCGATGGCCGTACCGGGCTGCGAGCGCTTGAAGTCGCGTTGCAGGTGCAGGCCAGCATCGCCGATCAGCAACGCGCAATCAGCGGTTGAAAGGCGCCTGTCGGGATCATCACTTGCTCGGGGTCGTCTTGCGGTGGTGCGCCTGCACCATCGCTGCTGCAAGTGCGATAGCTGCGCTCAGGCTGCCGAGATGCGCACGGCCAGTTCCGGCAATGTCGAGTGCCGTGCCATGGTCGACCGAGGTCCGAATGATCGGCAAGCCGAGGGTCACATTGACCGCTTGTCCGAAACCGAGATGCTTGAGTACTGGCAAACCCTGATCGTGATACATCGCTAGCACGGCGTCGGCCTGCTGAAGCCGGTGCGGTACAAACAGCGTATCAGCTGGTAAGGGTCCCTGCAGATCCATGCCCTCCGCCAGCAGCCGCGCGATCACCGGCATGATCACCTCTTGCTCCTCCTGTCCGAGGTGCCCGCCCTCGCCGGCGTGCGGGTTCAGTCCACAGATCAGGATGCGTGGTTTGGCGATGCCGAAGCGCCCGCGCAGGCCGTCGACCATGATCCGGATGATGCGTTCAAGCCGCGGCTCAGTGATGGCCGCTGGCACCGCTGCGAGCGGCAGATGGGTCGTCGCCAAGGCCACCCGCAGCCCGGGGGCTGCGAGCAGCATGACCGGGGTGGGGATGGGCTCCTTGTCTTGCTGGCAGCGCTCGGCAAGGAATTCGGTGTGTCCGCTGAAGGCTAGGCCGGCGTCGTTGATGATGCCCTTGTGCACGGGGCCGGTCACCATGGCGTCCCAGCGTCCGCTGAGACAGCCGTCGCAGGCAGCGCTTAATGTGTCGAGCACATAGGCAGCGTTTGTCGGGCTCAGCTGGCCTGCTTGTGCTGGGCTCGCAAGCCTAGCTGTGGCGTCGAAGAGAAGCCTGCCTGATGCCGAGGGTGCTGGCGGGCGCTCCGGGTCGAAGGGCTCCAGAGCGAGTGGGAGTCTGAGCCGCTCTGCCCGTTCGGCCAGGAGCGCTGGATCGCAGACCGCGACGAGCTCCTCCTTGTGCTCTTGTTGTGCAGCTGCGATACAGAGGTCAGGGCCAATCCCGGCCGGCTCGCCCGGGGTCAGCGCCAGCCGGGGAGTCTCAGTCATCGAGCTCATCCAGGCGAACCTCCACATAGGCCTCGTCACGCAGCCGCTGCAGCCAGAGCGCTCGCGTCTCTTCCGCCTTGCGTAAGCGGAGGGCTTCTTTGGCACGCAGCCTGAGTAGCTCATCGGCCGTATCTTGGTCGCGACGCTCGGTGACCTGGACGATATGCCAGCCGAACGGGCTCTCGAACGGCTGGCTGATCTCGCTGGGGCCGAGTGCGTCCATCTCACGCTCGAAGGCTGGCACAGTATCGCCGGGGCTGACCCAGCCGAGGTCGCCACCATTCAGGGCCGAGCCGGTGTCGTCGGAATGTGAACGTGCCAAGGTCGCGAAGTCGTCGCCGCCGAGGATACGCTGGCGCAACTGCTCGAGCCGCCGCTGAGCGTCTTGGTCTGACACGACCTCACTGGTGCGGATCAGGATGTGTCGCGCCTGGGTTTGCCTGATTGGTTTGGGGGTCTCTCCTTTGATATCGCTGATCCCGATGATGTGAAAACCGCTCGGGCTGCGGATAGGGTCCGTGACCTCGCCGCGAGCCAGGGTTTGCGCTGGCTGCGCGGCCAGGCTGGGCACCTCTCCGACCGGGAACCAGCCGAGGTCGCCGCCATCCTGGGCGCGAGCGCCATCCGACTGTGCGCGTGCGAGCGTGGCGAAGTCTTCGCCCTGCCGGATGCGTCTTGCGATAGATTGGGCCTGATTGCGGGCCTGCTCGACCTGATGCTGACTCGCCTCCTCGGGCAAGGCGATCAGGATGTGGTTGAGCCGCACCTCACTGCGCGTGATCAAGCTGTCGCGTTCGGTCTCGACAAAGCGATCGACCTCCTGATCACTGACTCGGACCTCTTTTACCACCTCCTCTTGTTGCAGCCGCGAGGTGATGATTTGGCGGCGGGTGTCTTCGCGAAACGCAGCGAACGACAGGTTGTTGGCCTCGAGAGCGTCGCGCAATTCCATCAGACCCATGCCATTGCGGGATGCGATGTTGGTCAGCGCCTCGGTTAGGGTGGCCTCGTCGACCTCGATACCCAAGGCTTGCGCACGCTGTATTTGCAGCCGTTCTAGGATCAACTGCTCGAGCACCTGCTCTTCGAGGGTGGCGGTGTCGGGCACGGGCGCGCCGCGTGATTGCAGCTCCGGGATGAGCAGCGCGATCTGGGTGTCCAGCTCGCTCTGCACGATCACATCGTCATTCACCACGGCCACGATCTGATCGAGCGGTTGTATCTGGGCCTGGGCCCAATGACCGACCCCGCTGCTTGCCATAGAGAGGCTCAGGAGCACGACCAGTGACGGCAGAATGGAGCGCCGTCGGCCCTTAATCGACTGGATAGCCATAGACTTCTCGTTGCAAGAAACTGTCGACGGAGCTGCCAAAGGCGCCTAGGCCTGCGAGCTCCACTTGTAGCATCACCGAGGTGTTTGCTGGGCTGTCGGTGCGGTTCTTGGAGTGACGCCCGAGCAGGCGTATCTTCCAACAACACTGGCCAAACTCGATACCGGCGAAGGCGTCATTGGTTTCCTCGGTCTCGAGCGAATAGAGCCAGCGGCCGACGACGTTGACCGCGTTTGAGACGGGCATTCGGAAGGAGAGATCCGTGGTCTCAAAACGATTGTCGATGCTGGTGCCGCGATCAAAGCGATAAGCCAGGTTCACCAAGCGCTCGGCATTTGGCTCCCGGTATTGCAACTGCAGGGTGCGGCGGCCCCATTGATCGGTCTCTTCTGCTGGGTCCCACTCCAAGCTTGCGCGCCCGCGCCAGCGATCGAAGAGCTGTGCTGCGACCTCGCCGGTGATCGGCGACTCGTCTGCGACCTCCGTCGGTCCGACGACCTGCACGCGCCGATCGGCAAAGTAGAGGATGCGCCCAACGCTCAAGCGCAGCATCTCCTCCCCGGTGCCCGCATTCAGGAAGCGCGAGCTCAGTGCGGTCGTGACCTGATTGGCGTCGCCGATCCGGTCGCGCCCAGTGAAGCGATTGCTTCTGAACAGGTTGGAGAAGGTGAACGTCAAATCAGCGCTATCGAAGACCGGAGTCGCCGACTGATCTTCATAAGGGGTATAGAGGTAGTAGAGCCGCGGTTCTAGGGTCTGGAGCGCATCGGTGCCAAACCAATCGGCGTCGCGCTCGAAGACCAGTTTGCCATCAACCTCGACCGTGGGTATCGAATGACTCGGCGAGGTCGGCTGGCCCAGCGCCGCGTTGGACAGGTCGTAGCCGCTGAGGTTGAGTGAGAGCCTTGGGATCAGGTGTCCATAGCTGCGCCGAAGCGGCAGGCTCAGGCTGGGCTGCATCGCCAGGCGTTGACCATAGACAATGTGGTTGTGATCGAAGTAATCGTACTCGGCGTTGACGCTGGCGATGAGGCCGGCACCCACCTCGACCGGGCTGAGGTTAAAGATCACTTGCGGCAGTCGGCCATAGGGTCGTTGCTCAGGGGTGATCTCAGGGTCAACCGTCTGGTAGCCCTGAAGGGCTGTCTGCAGTGACCAGCCATCGCTAAAATAGCTCACCGTGCCACGTTGCAACAGTTGGCGGGTACTGGTGATATCCAGCCCGTTACCGAAATCTTCGAGATAACTGTCGTCAGAGACCGCGCTGAATTCGAGCAGTGTGCTGAAACGACCCAGCCAAGTGCCGTTTTCCTCCAGATTCAGCGCCCAGCGCGCGCCGTTTCCGGCGTACTTTGCGTCGTCGGGGATGAATTCGGCCTCGATCCGGCCGCTGTCGTGACGCGTCAGGTAGCGCAGCTCGGTCCCCATCAGCAGACCACGTTCACTGAGGAAATGCGGCGAGAGGGTCATATCCAGGTTCGGAGCGATGTTCCAGTAGTAGGGCGCCACCAGCTCGAGCCCGCTTGCGTCCGAGGTGCCGACGGTTGGGGTCAGGAAACCGCTGCGGCGCCGACCATCAATCGGGAAGCGCAGGTAGGGCGTATAGACCACAGGCACGCCTTTGATCCGGAGCCGGGCATCTCGGGCAACGCCGATGCCCTCGTCTTGGTCCAGCTTGAGCGTTGATGCCTTGATCGACCAGGCGTTGCTGCCCGGTGGGCAGGTCGAGTAGACCAACCCGCTGTAACGCGTCTGGTCAGAATTCAGTAGTTCGGCGAGATCCGCCGTACCGCGCAGATTCGCGCTTTGGGAAAACCGATAGCTGACATGCTGCATCTGGCCCTGAGAGGTCTCTAGATTGAGTCGGGCCTGGTCACCGATCATCCTCAGCCCAGGCCGCTCCAGCAGGGTCGCACCTTGGGTCTCGATATTGCCGCTGTTGCGGTCATAGGTCAGGCGATCGGCCATCAGGCGTTCTCCTGCCCGACGCAGGTCGACCCCGCCGCTGAGCGTGAGGATGCCGCTGTCCCGTTGATAGGCGAGGGCGCCGGTATCGATCTCGATCGGGGTATCCGGGGCGAGTGGAGCTGTCATCGGCGCCGAGCCGAGTCGAGCGGGGCGGGGACCACAGAAGTCCCAGTCTAGGCCATCGTGCAGCAGCGCCTCAGGGTCTACCCGGCTCGCCGGTTCAGCGCCTGGATTTGGCAGCTTGTCTGAAGCCTTTGGCTGATCGAACGCTGACGACGTCTCGCGAGTCTCAGCTTGGTGCTCCGAAGCCGTTGTTGTCGGCTGCTCGAGCACAGCGCCGCGGAGCTGCGAGGCGGGCGGTGGGATGGGGTGAGCTGATGGCGCTTCGCTCAGCGCTTGGAGCCGCGACTGAGCCCAAGCCAGCGGAACACTGAGCGTTGAGAGTGCAAGCGCAGTCATTCCCGCGAGAAGTCGTCGGCGGTCCGGAGCAGTCATGCGTTCGATAGCTGGTTGCAGAAAGGCGCGTGCCGGGCGCGGCAAAATCAGTGTAAGGTCGCACATCCGCCGCAGCGCGGCAAACTTGGGGTGCTCTTGGGCCATTGCGGCCCGTCCCCCGTTAGGACTTAGCACAGTTGGCGATCAGGGGGCGTAGTGTCGCGCGAACGAGAGGTCTTATTGCAGCAATGGCTGGCCAGGGTGTTGCCGAATGGCGTCGGAAGGCTTGTGCCAGCCTCAGCCGATGCGAGCTTTCGCCACTACTGGCGTTTTGACTACCAGGGGCGGACTCTGATCGCCGTTGATGCCCCGCCTGAGCATGAGGATAGCGCCCGGTTTGCGCGACTGGCCAGGGCGTTTCGCCATGCGGGCCTGAACGCGCCCGAGGTGTTGGCGGAGGATCACGCGCAGGGGTTCATGGTCGTGACCGACCTTGGCGGGCGAACCTATTTGAGCGAGCTGACTCCAGCGCGGGCTGACTCGCTGTATGCGGATGCGATCGCCGCTCTGATCAAGCTGCAGCTTGGCCTCTCGAGCCAGGGGCTGCCGGTCTACGATGAGCCCTTTCTGCGCCGCGAGCTGGACCTGTTCAGCCAGTGGCTGCTCACCGAGCTCTTAGGGATTCACCTGGGCGATGCTGAGGTGCAAGCCCTGGAGCGACTATGTGCTCGTTTGATCGAGAACGCACTCGAACAACCCCGGGTCGCGGTCCATCGCGATTTCCATAGTCGCAACCTGATGTTGACCGACAAGGCCAATCCCGGGGTGCTTGACCTGCAGGATGCGGTCGCCGGCCCCATCACCTACGACTTGGCCTCATTGCTGAAGGATTGCTACATCGGCTGGCCACGCGAGCGGGTGCTGGGTTGGGTCTCGCGTTACGCCGAGCGCGCCGAGGCCGCCGGGCTCCTGAAGGCTGCGGATCAGCCTCGGCTTTTGCGCTGGTTCGACCTTATGGGTGCCCAGCGTCATCTCAAGGCAGCCGGCATCTTCGCGCGCCTAGCGGTTCGTGATGGCAAGCGCGGCTATCTGTCCGATCTGCCGCGCACGCTGGGCTATCTGCAGGAGCTCGGGGCGCTCTACCCGGAGCTGCAGCCCCTGGTAACGCTCATCGATCAGCGCGTTGTGCCACGTTTAATCGCCCGGTGACCAATATCGCGTCGATAAAAGGCGCCCTCAAACTGAATCTGGTCGGCGCGTCGGTAAGCGTTGTCGGCAGCCTCGCCGACATTTGCACCGAGCGCAGTGACGCAGAGCACGCGGCCGCCATTGGTCAGGATACGCTCGCCGTCGCGCTGGGTGCCGGCATGGAAGACTTTTGTGGTTGCGCTGCCATCGTCCGGCTGATCTAGACCCTCGATCCGATGTCCCTTCGCAGAGTCGCCGGGATAGCCGCCCGCGGCCATCACCACACCTAGCGCTGCCTCCTGGGTCCAGCTTGCCCGCACCCCGGCGAGCTGGCCATCGGCGGCGGCTAGGCAAAGCTCGACGAGATCGCTGTCTAGGCGCATCAAGATCGGCTGGGTCTCGGGGTCGCCGAGTCGGCAGTTGTACTCGAGCACGCGCGGTGCGCCATCGGCGTCGATCATCAGCCCGGCGTAGAGGAAGCCAATGTAAGGCATGCCTTCGGCGCGCAGACCGGCGACGGTAGGACCGATCACCTCACGCTGGATGCGTTGCTCTAGCTCGGCGGTGACGATGGGGGCTGGCGAATAGGCGCCCATACCGCCGGTGTTCGGGCCGTGATCGCCCTCATCACGGGCCTTGTGGTCCTGCGAGGTCGCCAGTGGCAGCACCTGCTCGCCGCTGACCAGGACGATGAAGCTGACCTCTTCGCCGAGCAGCTTCTCCTCGATCACCACCCGATGCCCGGCGCTGCCGAAGCGCCCTTGGCCGAGCATTGCCTCCACGGCCGCGCGCGCCTCGTCAAGGTCCTCGGCAACCACTACGCCCTTGCCGGCGGCCAGGCCATCGGCCTTGACTACCACCGGCGCGCCAACCTGGTCCAGATAGGCCATGGCCTGATCCCGATCGGAGAAGGTTTGATACGCCGCGGTTGGGATGCCGTGGCGGTGCATGAAGGCTTTGGCGAAGTCCTTCGAGCCCTCGAGCTGCGCGGCTTGTTGCGAGGGGCCGCAGCAAGGCAGGCCGGCCGTGACGAGCGCATCGCTGACGCCAGCGACCAGCGGCGCTTCTGGGCCGATGATGCAGAGCTCGACCTGATGATCGTTGGCGAATGCGATGAGTCCTGCGGCGTCGGTCGGGTCCAGGTCGACATTCTCGACCCCCGGCTCAGTGGCGGTGCCGCCATTGCCGGGGGCGACAAAGACCCGGTCGGCCTGCGGCGATTGAGCGGCCTTCCAGGCCAGGGCATGCTCGCGGCCACCGGAGCCGATGATGAGGATATTCATGTGCTGTTCTACCGAATGAGGGTGACTGTATGAGGATGACTGTATGAGGATGACTTCCGCCTTCTTGAGGATGGCAGTGCGACTGCAGCGGGGGCTGTCCTTCCGCGCCGGACGGTTCAAAGCCCGCATGATACCGATGCCAGCCTGAGACGGCAGCGGCTGATGATCGACCCAAGGTTGCCGCGAGCCGCTGGGGGAGGTCGGTATATACTGCCGCGGTTCCCACTGATGATTCGCGTTAGGGCCTGTGCCGACTTGGCGCTGATATGACGCGGACGGGCAACCTGAATGCTCTCACTGAATACTCTCACCGTAATGTTCTCACCGAATGCTCTAGGGGAAACGCCATGCATCTGCAGCCCGTGATCCTATCCGGAGGCTCCGGCACCCGACTCTGGCCACTCTCGCGCGAGGCCTATCCGAAGCAGTTCCTGCCCCTCACCGGCAGCAACAGCATGCTGCAGGACACGGCGTTGCGGCTCGACGGGCTGGTTGATGAACATCCGCGTCTGGGGCTCCTGCTGCGCGACCCGATCATCGTCTGCAACGAGGCGCATCGGTTCCTGGTGGCCGAGCAATTTCGGTTGCTTGGGCGCTCCCCGGCGGCGATCCTGCTCGAGCCGTTCGGGCGTAATACCGCACCGGCGCTGACGCTGGCCGCGCTCGCGGCGGCTGTGGTTGGCGCAGCGGGTGCGGTTGGCGCGGCCAGCGAAGATGACCCGATCTTGCTCGTCGCCCCTGCCGACCATGCCATTGCCGACGGCGAAGCCTTCCGCCGCGCGGTCGCCGATGGCGCCCTGCTGGCCGAGCAGGGCGCGGTGATCACCTTCGGCATCGTGCCGGCCAAGCCCGAGACCGGCTACGGCTACATCCAGCAGGGCGAGAAGCACGCTGACGCTGAGCTGAACGGCACCGCCTATCGGCTGCACGCCTTCGTCGAAAAGCCAGATCGCGAGACCGCTGAGCGCTATCTGGCGAGCGGCGAATACCTCTGGAACAGCGGCATCTTCATGCTCCGCGCCTCGGTCTGGCTGAATCTGATCCGGCGCTTTCGGCCCGAGATCGCCGAGGCCTGTGAATTGGCGATGGCAGCGGGCCGGGCTGACGGCGAGTTCCGTCGGCTGGAGACCGCGGCGTTCAAGGCCTGCCCGAGCGATTCGATCGATTACGCGGTGATGGAGCGGCTCTCGCAGGCCGATGCCGCGCCCGAGCATCCGGCCATCGTCCTGCCGCTCGCTGCCGGTTGGTCCGACGTCGGCGCCTGGTCGGCACTCTGGGAGGTGCGCGAGCAGGATGGCGAGGGCAACGTGCTCGATGGCGATGCCTTCGTGCATCAGTCGCACAACAATCTGCTGATTGCGCAGAGCCGACTGCTCGCTGCAGTTGGGGTCGATAACCTGATCGTGGTCGAGACCCCGGATGCGGTCTTGGTCGCTGATCGCGAGCGTGCGCAGGACGTGAAGGCGGTGACCAAGTTCTTGAGCGAGTCACAGCGCAATGAGCACCGCCACCATCAGCGCGTGCACCGCCCCTGGGGCGCGTTCGAGTCGATCACCATGGGCGATCGCTACCAGGTCAAGCGCTTGACGGTGAAGCCCGGTGAAGCGCTCTCGAAGCAGATGCATCATCATCGCGCCGAGCACTGGGTCGTGGTCTCCGGCACGGCGAAGGTGACCAACGATGACAAAACTTTCCTACTGACCGAAAACCAATCGACCTATATTCCGGTGGGTGCCACCCATCGGCTGGAGAATCCTGGCACCATTCCGCTCGAGATCATCGAGGTGCAATCTGGCAGCTATCTGGGCGAGGACGACATCGTCCGCTTCGACGATCTCTACGATCGCGGCGGTGACAGCGGTTGCTGAGCGGGTGATGCGCATCTGCTTTTTCCATGCCTCAGGGCTTTCCGCCCGGCCCTTTGCTAGCGACCGCTTGAGCATCATGGCCAGCACTGTGCCGACGGGCAACGCGCTTGCTGAGGCTTGAGTAGCCGTGTCGCCACTGGCCGCGCCGGCTGGCTTCGGCTACTATCGCCAACTTTTGTCTGCGGGGCACCAGCATGGGCTTCAAATGCGGCATCGTCGGGCTGCCCAACGTCGGCAAGTCGACCCTCTTCAACGCGCTCACCAAATCCGGCATTGCGGCGGAGAACTATCCCTTCTGTACCATCGATCCGAATGTCGGCGTGGTCGCGCTGCCGGATGAGCGGCTCGACGTCATCGCCGGTATCGTCAAACCGGCAAACGTCATCCCCACCACCATGCAGTTCGTCGATATCGCCGGGCTGGTGGCTGGGGCCTCCAAGGGCGAGGGGCTTGGCAACAAGTTTCTCGCCAATATCCGCGAGACCGATGCGATTGCGCATGTGGTGCGCTGCTTTGAGAGTGAGGATGTGGTGCATGTCGCCGGTCGCGTCGACCCGCTTGGCGATATCGAGGTGATCGATACCGAGCTCGCGCTGGCGGATATGGAGACGGTCAGCAAGGCGTTGGATAAGGCGATCAAACAATCCAAGACCGGCGACAAGAGCCAATTGGCGCGCAAAGCCGTCTTGGAGCGGGTTTCAGCCCAGCTTGACCAAGGGCGCCCGGTGCGCGCGCTCGAGCTCAGCAGCGACGAGCGCGCTGAACTGCGCGAGTTGTTCCTACTGACGTCAAAGCCCACCATGTACATCGCCAACGTCGCCGAAGATGGCTTCGATGACAACCCGCTGCTCGAACGTATCCGCGCGCATGCGGCGGAAGAAGGCGCCGTGGTCGTGCCCGTCTGCGCGGCTATTGAGGCCGACATCGTTGAGCTTGAAGAGGCCGAGCGGGTTGAGTTCATGGTCGACCTCGGATTAGACGAGCCGGGCCTCAACCGCGTGGTCCGCGCTGGTTATCGGTTGTTGGGGCTTGAGACCTACTTCACCGCCGGTCCCAAGGAGGCACGCGCTTGGACCATCCCAGCCGGCGCCACCGCGCCACAGGCCGCAGGCGTGATCCACAGCGACTTCGAGCGCGGCTTCATCCGCGCCGAGGTCATCGCCTACGATGATTTCGTCGCCTGCAAGGGCGAGCAAGGCGCTAAGGAAGCCGGCAAGCTGCGCAGCGAGGGCAAGGAATACATTGTCAAAGACGGCGATGTGGTGCACTTCCGCTTCAATGTCTAGCGTGCAGCATGGCTGGCCCCACCAGCCGCCCGCGCTAGTCTTGCGGGCCCAACGCTGCTTGACCATGCCTCAGCGTCACGCTAAAATCCGCCATCTTTCTGGCTACGTAGCTCAGTTGGTTAGAGCGCAGCACTCATAATGCTGATGTCGCTAGTTCGAATCTAGCCGTAGCCACCAGAAAAGCAGAATCAAATCAGCCGCGTCAATGCGGCTTTTTTGTGCCAGGTGGGTTGGATGCGCTGATCGTCGTTGAGTAGCCCGGCCCACCAAAAGGCGACCAGCGCGGCGACGCTAGCAGGACAAGGCTGCAGCGCGCGCGGGCAGGTCTCGATGGCGCGCAGGTCCAGACGAGAGATCCTCGGCAGATAGAGGTTCGGCGCCGTTGTGGCGGGCCAGGCCGCCTCATCGAGGGTGCGCGCGAGCATACACTTGATCCAGATCGTCGGGCCGGTGCGCTCGGCAGGCACATGCTCGCCGAGGGTCAATAGCTCTGGGAGCAGCTCGCGCAGGCGCTCGGCCAGGCGCTGCCACTGGTGCTCATGGTCGGTCCAGAGCACAGCCGCCGGACTTGAGACACAGCCGGATCACCCGTCGGAACCCGGCAGCATGACCCAGTCTAACGCCGGCGCGATGGGCGGCACGCCATGATCGAACGCGCACTGGACCAGGAACTGCTCCAGCTTGTCGCGCATGGCGGGGTCGATGCCGATGATCTCGCCCCGGTCGTCGACACCGAACACCACCAGCCCTCCCTCGGTGTTGGCCATCGACACGAAGACCTCGGCGATCGCCTTTGGTGCCCGCCCCGAGAGCCGCTTCGATACCCGCACCGAGATCGCACTCGATGGTGAGTGGAATCTGCATCCCCTGGTGCAGTGGGGACCTTACAAGACCTGGAGCTTCCACTACCGACTCAACCATTCCTGTTTGCGCCAAGGGCCGCGCGCCGAGGTACCGCTCTTCTCCGGCAGTACCTGCGTGATCTTGCCTGTCATCTCCATCTTGCCTGTTGCCTCCGCAGTGGCGTTTTCGTGAGTTAGGGATCATGGTAATAGCGCTGTCTTGAGGATGCGCTGAATCCCTGACTCATGTAGCGGTGACGCGATCCTTCCTGCTTCAGCGCAACATGCTCGGGTTCTACATCATCATCATGTAGTCGTAAGCTCCAGGTCCGCAGCGGCGTTCGAGCTGTTTTAGGATCTGTCGCTGAATCGCTGGAGTATCGTTGGGGCCATTGATGTAGAACGGCTTGCCGTTCTGGCCAAAGGTATAACTCACCGGGCATGCATTCGCCTCGATGTCACCGAAGATCAAGCGTGCGATCCGGTAGTCCGCATGCGGCTCGAAACCGAGATCCTTGGCATAGGACAGTGCCCCTTCGACGATTTTGCGTGCGCAACTCGGATGCTGAGGTTCCATGGATTCCGCGGAGTTCGAATGGATGCGAGCCAGAATTTCTGGATACTCAGCTGCTTCGACGATCTTGTACAAGGCGTTTTTGACGCCAAGACAAAAGACATCCACGAGGATTCCTGCGATCGCATACCGACCATCGGGCAGATGACGAGACAACCAAACCGTGCCAATGCCTTGCTCGAAGAGAGTCGTCGGGACGAACACGTCAGCGATAGGAGCCTGGCCCACCCCGGCCCATTCGCGAGTCAACGACAGTGCACCGGAGGAGGTTCTGACAGACTTCGTCTTCGTTTGCTGACGTTTCTTTTCTCGTTTAGCTCGCTTTTTTTGCAAAGCTTTTTGGTCAAGCGCCATTGGGACACCCTCATGTTCGGGAAATGATAGGGGTAACGCTCACTGAGGGCAGGTCATCAACATCCAGACGTCGAGTCGATGAGCCCCTGTGCGTTGTCTGTGTCGAGGCCGGCATGATAACAGCGCCAGTCACATCCGTAGCGCGTCACCGCCCCTGTAGGTTTGCGAGCAACCTTGAGCGACTGAGGACCCCGTAGTGTTTATAGATGCGTTGCATATGGCGGTTAACCGTATGCGGGCTCAGCGCGAGTCGCGCCGCGATCTGCTTTTCTGACTCGAGTGCCGACTAGTGCTTAGCTGTGAAAATCCTGATACCAAATGCCCAATCAAGCCGCGAGCGGCTTACCGGTATCGATCCAGCGAAACGGCTTGGCGAGCTTGCAAACCTCGGCGAGGAATGCGTTGTCGGCCAGAACTTCGAGGTCGTCGAGGGGCTGGTTGTTTTGGTCACTGGTCGGATAGCTCATAACTCCCGGTACCTCACTACATATGCATTCTCCATCCCCTGTAGCCGCGTAATCCGCTGCTGTCGCTTGAGCTCCCAGGCATCCGGTGGATCGAGATTGTTCCAGGCTGTGAAGAGCTGCTCATCCTGCCATGAGAGCCGGAATCCATAGGTATCGCGCATATAGAACATGATCCGTGCGATATCGCCACGGAGTGCATCCGGCGGCTGTGCGCGCCTGCTGCCGGCATCGATGCGGATGTCGCAGGCGCCATAGCGCTTGCCAGTGGGGACCATGCCCCAATTGTAGTCGCGTCGGTCGCCGTTGATCATGCCGACCGCGGGGATCAGATTCTGCAGGTCGTTGTGCGCGACGAGGAAGGTCTTGTCCACTTTTAGGCAGCAGGCTCTGCCGGACATCAAGGTGCCATTCGCTTCGCGGCAGGCCCGATAGGCCTCGGGCTGGCGCCAGCAGCGGCGGAAGTTGCCGAATTGGGCGGCGGGAAACACATGCTCGGCTTCCACCCGCCGCGCGCGCTCCGTGCTGGCGAAGCCCTCGAGCCCGCAACTGCGCAGGTTGACCTGGCGCCGCCCGTTGTAGCTGCAGTCGCAATAGGCGGTCAGCCGGTGCCGGCGATAGACCTTGTCGTAAAGCAGCTTCTTGGCGGCCGAAAAGGTGCCAGCCACGCGTGGCAGGTCGCCACCGCCGGCGGGCAGGGTTGGCTGCGGCCACCACTCATCAATGAGGCCGCCAAGCAGATCGCCGAAAAGCGTCCTTGGGTCGGGCAGCAGGTCGCCGAGGCGCGGAAGCATTGCGCCCAGGTCGATCTCGCCGGCATGCTCAAGGCTGTCTGCAAGCGCATCCTCGCCTTGTTCAAGCAGTTCGGCGCCGGCATGGCCTAGCCAGTCTGCGCCTGTGTCGATGACGTTGCTGCCGACATCGATCAGCAGCGTTCGCACCTCGCGCGCAATGGCGATCGCCCGCTGGGCATTCGGCGGCCAGTCAGCGCTGACCGACGCTGGGATGAACGAGACCGCTGAGACCAGGGCCAGCCCGATCGCGATGTCGCGCAGTTTGGTGCCGACGAGGCGCAGCCTAGCCAGGCTGCGCGAGGGCGACATCGCGGATGAGTTGCGTTGCTGAGCCGCGGAGCGCGGGCTGTTGGCGGGGCGGGATCGGCTGCGGCGACCGTTAGGATTGCTGTTGGAGCGGGATGAGGAATCGGTGGAACGGCGAGACATAGGGGTTCAGGTGATCGGGACCGGCGATTGAAAAAGACGGCTATCTTCGTTGATAGTCGGCCCTGCTCGGGATAACGTTGCGAATGCCGCCCCTCGGGTTCTCGACATCGCCGTGATAACGAGGCAAGAGAATCAGGTGTAGATGATCAATGCTTCTGCCCGCTGCCCGGCCATCGTTGTTGCCAACCGTGTAGGCGTCAGGCTTGCTGCCTAGGAACGCCAGCCGTAAGACGGTCTGAATAGGCTCTTTTGGCCGATCTTTTAGGTCATCCCGAGCCAGCATCTCTTGATAAAGCGCCCTCAGGTCGGTGGTTTCAATGGCGGCTTTGACGCCTCGAATCGCATCAAAGTAGTCGGCCTGTTCACGCTCATTGAGATCAAAAATGGACAAGACGTGCCGCCTGGGGATGACCAAGGCGTGCCCGGGATTGGCGGGATTTGCATCAAAGATCCCAATAAATGACCTGTTCTCGTAAACGAAGGGATCGGCCTCGCCCGCTGCCACCCTGCAAAAATAGCAAGCCTGGCCTTCTGGTCTGTTGTTCATGGCAGGGTCCTGGTGTTGCGACTGTGAATGTTGTGCAATTCATCTTTCGGGAAGGCGATCGTGCCGCCCGCCTGCGCTTGGAGCCGATCAATGCAAGAGACCTCATTACTCTCCCAACTCCGAACCTGGTTCCTGCAAGGCATTGCCCTGCTCGCGCCACTGACCATCACCCTGGCCCTGTTGATCTGGCTCGGCCGATCGGTGGAGCTGTTTGTGGGCGGGCTGCTTCGCCATCTGTTGCCAGGGTCTTGGTATGTTCCGGGGATGGGTTTGGTCGCGGCGCTGATCGTGACACTGGCGGCGGGGCTGCTCGCCAACCTGTTCTTGGTGCGCTGGCTACTCGAGCTCGCCGAGCGCGTGCTGGATCGGATTCCGCTGGTCAAGAGTCTATTCCAGGGGCTGAAAGACGTCGCCCGGTTCTTTGCACGGACGGGCGACCAAGACTTGGGTCGGCCGGTGGTGGTGACCTTGCCGGTTGGTGATGCCTCGATCCAGTTGGTCGGATTCATGATGCAGGAGCACGCGGAGCTGCCTCTTGCTCTGGCGAAGAAGGAGGCTGAGGTTCCGGCTGGCACTGAGACGCCGGCAGATACTGTGGCGGTTTACCTGCCGATGAGCTATCAGGTCGGTGGTTATACCCTTTATCTCGATCGCAGCAAGGTGCGACCGCTTGCCGTGGGCGCGGAGCAGGCGCTGCGATCGGTGATTACCGGCGGCGCACTGAATGAGGAAGCGGGTAGCACAGTGAAACATGGCTCCGTCAATCCCATTGGTGCTCGCCGACGGATAAAGCGGGACCAGGAATCGCGGGACCAGGAATCACGAGCCTCCGAGCGAGGATGAGACAGGCTGAGAGGCCTGGCCAACCCTGGTGTGCGGGGCGCGATTCAAGGCCGTTGGATGTCCATCGGGTTTGAGCGAAGCGGCCAAGCGCTGAGGTCACCAGCAACATCCGTCACCTGGAAACGGACGAAGATCGACTCGGTGAGCCAGTCTTCCTGACGGGCTGCGCGCAGGGCTCGATGGTGTGGGCTCTGTTGGTAGGCGAAGGCGCGCATCTGCTCGACATCCTGCCAGATGCTGAAGGTGGCCAGGGTGCGCAGCGGACCCTCGCCAAAGCCGATATGAAATAGGCAGCCGGGGGCCTGGCGCAGATGCTGGCGAATCCCAGGCACGGAGCGCCAAAAGGCCCGTACCCGTTGCGGGCGCACACGGGCATGGGTCAGCACCGCAAATGGACCCGTGGGACCTTCCGCCCGGCGCTCGCTGCTGTACTCGAAAGGCTCGCCTCCATCCCAGGTGCCGTGGCCGGAGAGCGGCCGCAGCCTGATATGGAGCTGTGCCTGGCTCGGTTTGGCAATGCGCTGATAGAAGCGGCTTTGGCGTAAGCGCTGGTCATCGGCTGGATCGGGCAGCGCGCTCATCAGGCAGTAGGTGCGCGGGTCAGGCAGGATCGAGAAGCCATCACCGCCCCCGCAGCCCATCAGGCGAACATCGCCTGCGGGCAGGTCGTCGCCGATGAACAGGCGGCGAAAGCCCATGACCATGAACGCGACGGGGCTGTAGCCGAGTGGGTAACGGAAGAAGCTGAAGGTGACGCGATTGCTCGGCATGCGGCGGGACGTAAAGTTGGCGAAACGGGTGTTGATGACCTGGTAACCGGGTGACCGGTGACCGGGAATTGCGTCAGGCGTTGGATGAGACAAGTACCCTTGCCATGCCCGGCCCGAGCCAGAACTCGAAGGGCGCGGGCAACTCGGCCATCGGCCAGTCTGGTGAGAGGTCGCGAATCGGACCCGGCGACTGGATCAGATGGCGCAGGTCATCACAATAGAAGCGCTGGCGCGCCCAGGGATCTTTGTTGATGATCAACAGGGCCTGGCCTTGGCCATCGTCTGCATGCTTGCGCAGCACCAGGACTGCCGGGTCCGGGTGATCGAGCCGCTCGATGCGGCCTTCGCCATCGAGCACCGGCACCGCGTCCTTGATCGCGTTGACCTGGCGAATGAAATCCGTGAGATCCAGGTTCGGTGTCTCCCAATCGTCCGCCGTCGTCTCGACCACATCGAGGCGGCGGCGGAAGCCGAATTCAAAGCCCATCGGGATCATCACGCCGCTCGCGAACAGGGCGGTGAACAGGTAGCGCTGGCGCAGGGCATCCGCGTTTTGGTGGAACTCCTCATACATCCGCGGCGTGTCATGGCTCTCCGGAAAGCCGATCGAGGGCGCAATCTGGCGCGTGAGTTCGTATTGATCGAGCAGCCAGTTGCCGTTGAAGTCCCACCACTTGGCGCTGTTGAAGATGGCGTCGAAGCCGGCCCCGGCGGTCTCGCGGGTCTGCTCCGGGCTGCAGCCCAGGGTTTCGGCGACGAAGAGGGTATCCGGATGGCGATCGCGAATCTGGGTGATCAGTTGCTCCCAGAGCGCGGCCGGTAGCTGATAGGCCGCATCGCAGCGGAAGCCGCGGAAGCCGAGCCCGATCAGATGCTCGACCAGGCGCACGAAGTAGGCGAGCAGACCATCCGGATCATCGGCTTGCTGCAGCGCGCGCTGATGATCGAATTGCGCCAGATCGCGCCAGACCACCTTGTTGCCGTTGGCCTCGACGCAGAACGGATGCGCGATGCGATTGTGGTGGCGGACGAACCAGTCGGGATGATCGGTCACCAAGGGGCTGTCTTCAGCGCAGTGATTGATGACCAGATCGATCATCAGCGAGAGCCCCTGCTCGCCGGCGATCTCGGCCATGGCCTGGACTTGAGCGTCTGGCTCTAGGTTGGAGTCGGGGGAGAGCAGGGCCTTGTTGATGGCGAAATAATCGGCGATCGAGTACAGGCTGCCGGAGCGGCCGAGCTGCTGGATCGGGTTGACGAAGATCCAGTCGAACCCCATCGCCGCCGCGCGCTCTAGGTGCGGTGTCCAGTGATCGAACGGGCCGGCGAGCAGCGGGAACAGGTTGTACAGCTTCATTCAGTGTTTCGCTCTTAGTCCTTGGGTTGGTTCTTGGGCTGGCGTTCTTGTTGATAGCCCTGCTCGAATTCCTCGGCGCCTTGCTCGACGGCGTTAATGGCCTTGCCCGTCGTCTTGCCAGCCCAGGAGCAGGCGCCAAGACTGCTCGATAGGATCATCAGGGTCAGAGCGTAGAAAACAGTTCTCTTCATAGGGAGCTGCCATAGCGGTTTCTGGTTTCAACTGGCGCTTAGTATACCCGCGGAGCTGATGTGAGCGCCTGAATCCTATTGGCCCTGTTCGCGCGATCGGGCGTGCTCGGGTTGGATACGGTTTTGGCAACTCGCTTTTCCAGGGTGACACCGCGCCATGGGCGTTAGCGTTTAGCTGCTTAGGGCCTAGCTGCTAAAAGCCTAGCCGCGAACGTCCAGTCAGGTTTCGTAAGCTGATAGACTGGACGCACTTTGCGAGACACTGATCCTGTTCAGGACGAGAGACAAGAGCTATGCGCGTGCACTTTGATCCCGGTGGAACTCCCGATGGTCTGCTCGCCGCGCTCCATGCGCTGACCGCCGAAGGCGCCATCGGCGGCCTGATGGTGCTGGCCTGTGACGCCAACGGTTGGCAGCCGGAACAGCTCGATCCGATCCTGCAGGCCTGCGAAATACCCCTGTTCGGCGGGATTTTCCCGCAGGTGACCCACCAAAACCAGAACTATGAACGCGGCACCTTGTTGATCGCGTTCGGCGCCGTGCCCGAGGTCGCCTGCGTGCATGGACTGAGCGACGCGGAGGCGGATTTCGACGAGCGGGTCGAGCTCGCGACCGAGCACTGGCCCGAGCCGCCGGAGGTGACCACGATGCTCGTCTATGTCGATGGGCTGTCGAGCCGGATCAGCGCGCTGGTCGATGGCTTGTTCACCAACTTCGGCCTGGAGAACAATTTCATCGGCGGTGGCGCGGGGTCGCTGAGCTTTCAGCAAACCCCCTGCATCCTCACCAATGCCGGGCTGCTGGCCGATGTCGCCGTCCTGGCGCGCTTGCCGATCCGCAGCCATCTCGGTGTCACGCATGGCTGGCAGCCGATTAGCGAGCCAATGAAGGTCACCGGCGCCCAGGGTAATGTCGTCATGACCCTGGATTGGGAGCCGGCCCTTGACGTCTACAAGCGCATGGTGGAGGCGCATAGCGGCCAGGTGATGCATGCGGAGGAGTTTTTTACGCTGGCGAAATCCTATCCCTTCGGCATGACCAAGCTCGACACCGAAATGGTGGTGCGCGATCCCCTGATGGTCGCCGACGGAAGCCATCTAGTGTGCGTCGGCGAAGTGCCCGAGGGGGCCTTTTTGCGGCTGCTCAATGGCACGCCAGACAGCCTGATCGCCGCCGCGACCAAGGCGCGCGAGCTGGCTAATCCTGAGGAGGTTGGCGAGGAGGCGGCAAGCTACCTGTTCATCGATTGCATCTCGCGTGTGCTGTTTCTCGGTGAGCGCATCGTCGATGAACTGAATGCGGTCGGGCAAGAGCAGCCGGTGAATGGAGCCTTTACCCTCGGCGAGATTGCCAACACTGGCGACGCTTTCCTCGAGTTCTATAATAAGACATCGGTGTTCAGCATCTTGTTCGACGAGGTGCTGTCGACGAGAAGCCTTTAATGAGACAGAGCTGATTAGACACAGGTGCTGACAGAATCCTTGTTCATCGTCCTTTACCGCGTCGACAGCGATTCGGCATCGGGGCGGCATCCGCGGTAATGACTCATGCAAGAGACCCCAGCCAAGATCCTCCTGGTGGACGATGACCCCACGATTCGTCTGCTGATTCAGTATGGCTTGACACGGGCCGGTTATCAGGTGACTGAGGCCAGCAATGGCCTTGAGGCCCTGGAGTGCTTCGAGACCGCCAAGCCCGATCTGATGCTGATCGACGTCAGCATGCCCGAGTTGGATGGCTTCGAGACTGTCGCCGCGATTCGCCGGCGTGAGGGGGGCGAGATCATCCCCCTAGTCATGGTGACGGGCTCCGATGACAACGAGTCAGTGACCAAGGCCTTCCATGCTGGCGCGACCGACTTCATCACCAAGCCGATCAATCTGCCGATCCTGACCCAGCGGGTGCGCTATGCGCTCGCCAGTGCCGAGCGTGAACAGCGCCTGCGCCGCATCCATCTGGAACAGCAAAGCGCTTGTGAACTGGCAAAGCTGGGCTTTTGGCGGCTCCAGATCGAGACCGGGCAGCTGCAATGGTCGCAGGACGCAGCGACCCTGCTTGGACGCTCCGCGGCCATGCCGACCAGCGTTGCCGCACTCATCGAGGAGGCGCGGCCAGATCAGCGTCAACGCCTGCGGCAGGCCTTCGATCAAGCCGGGACGCGGGCGGCGGGGCTGGATCTAGAGATAGAACTGGCGCGCACCGGCAACGCCTGCATCATCAAGCTGCAAAGCAGTCCACAGATCGAGGATGGCGTCATCGTCGGCGCCTTTCAGGATGTGACCGCTCTGCGCGCGTTCGAGGATCAGACGCTCTATCTGGTCGAGCATGACGAGCTGACCAATCTGCCGAATCATCGGCTGTTCTCCCGCTTGCTCGCGGATCGGCTCGAGCGCGACCAGCACGCCGAGGCGCGCACTGGCATGCTGGTGATCGATATCGATCGCCTGCATCGCATCAACGAAGCCTTTGGTCCAATGCAGGGCGATGAGGTGATCGTCACCCTGGCCAACCGGCTTCGACAACTGCTGCCCTCCAATAGCCTCTTGTGCCGGCTCGAGTCGGACAGTTTTGGCATGGCGATCCCGCTGGAGAGTACCGATCTCCCGACGCTCCAAGCGCAACTCCTGAGCCAGTTGATCCTGTCCTTGCCGATCAATGGGCGCGAGATCTATATCGATTGCAGCATGGGCCTGGCCATCCATCCCGACGATGGTCAGGAGGCGGCTAGCCTGATTCAGGCCGCGCAAGCGGCGGAGCGAGAGACCAATCGGGATCAGAGCCGGCGCTTCATCCAGTTCTCGGAGATTCGCGAGGCGCGTGAGGAAGGGCGGGTGATTCTCGAAACCGATCTGCGCCGCGCGCTCGAGAAGCAGGAATTCTTTCTCGTCTACCAACCCCAGCAGTGTCTGGCGACCCAGCGTATTGAGGGCGTGGAAGCCCTGTTGCGATGGAATCACGCTGAGCGCGGGATCGTGTCGCCGGTGGATTTCATCCCTATCCTGGAGGAAACCGGACTCATCCATGAGGTCGGTGATTGGATCTTGGAGGAGGCGGTTCGCCAAGCCGTCGACTGGTTGCAACAGGGGCTGAATCTGCGGATGTCGGTCAATCTCGCCGCGGCACAAGTCGAGAACCCGCAACTGATCAATCGCTTGTGCGCGCTCGTCAAGGACTATCAGCTGCCGCCCGGGAACCTCGAGCTCGAGATCACCGAGAGCACCGCGATGCAGGTGCCGGAACAGACCCTGCTCAATCTGCGAAAATATAAGCAGTGTGGTTTCCGAATCGCGATCGATGATTTCGGCACGGGCTATTCGTCGCTATCCTATCTGCTGCAATTTCCGCTGGATACCTTGAAGATCGATCGGGCCTTCGTCAAAGAGATCACCCGCGGCAAGCGCAATCGCGCGATTGTCACCGCCCTCAGTACCCTGAGCTTCCACCTGGGATTGACCACCATCGCCGAGGGCGTCGAGCTCGAATCCCAACGCGATTATCTCGATGCGCTGAACATCGATGAGATTCAGGGTTTCTTGATCGCTCGCCCGCTCGTGCCAGAGCAGTTGTTTGAGTTCATGAGCGCCCACGACGCCGATGCCCAGCCGAGCCCTCGGCAAGCCCGAGAGCCGTCATGACCGAAACGGATAACCACAAAGAGTTCGAGATCCTCTATGAGATCTCGCTGGCGATTGGCCACAGTCTGGATCTGCAGGCCATGCTCAAGCAGTCCGTGGGCACGATCATGCGCCAGTTGAACTGCCAGGCTGCCCTGGTCTTGCAATACGCATCCGATGATGACGAGCAGGTCAGGAATGGGCGATCGCGAGAGCCATCGCATGAGCAGGCGCAAACGTGCGCGCAGGCAGCCTTGACTTGGAATGATCTCTATGTGGTGCCGAAGACCGCGCGCAAATCGTCTGAATTGCAGGACTTCGTCACCGAATTGAAGCTGCCGAGTCATCAGGCCGAATTCGAGGTTTGGCAGACGGCGGCCGAGGCTGGTGCCTTGCCGCACGTGAGCGAGCGCAGCACCTCGACCTACTGCGCCTTTTATCTTGCGAAGATCGGCGTACTCATCCTGAAGCGTATCGGCCCGAGCCTTTCTCGCAGTCTGCTGCTGTCGTTGAATGTCTTAATGGACAAGTTGGCGTATTCGGCGCTCGCCTGCCTGCACGATGCACAGCTGAAACAGCAGATCGAGGCTGCTCAAGCAGCTAATGTGGCCAAAAGTCAGTTCCTCGCCAACATGAGCCATGAGATCCGCACGCCGATGAACGGTGTGATGGGGATGCTGGACATTACGCTAGAGACCGAGCTTCAGCCACAGCAGCGTGATTATCTCCGCCAGGCGCGCTTGTCGGCGCAGCATCTGCTCGAAATTATCAATTTGATCCTGGATCTCTCCAAGATCGAAGCGAAGAAATTCAAACTGAAACCGGAACCGACCGACCTGTTCGAGTTCATCGGAGAATTGATCAAGAGCCAGGTGCCTCACGCGCTGTGCAAGCGGCTCAATCTGCTTTACGACGTCGAGCCGACGCTGCCGCGCTGGGTCGAGATCGACCCAACTCGGTTACGCCAGGTGATGTCGAATCTAATCGGTAACGCCTTGAAGTTCACCGATCAAGGCAGCGTCAAGCTCATCGTGTCTCCCTGTCAGGGGCCAGCGCATGCGCCCCAAGCAAGCAACGCTCAATGGACCTGTTTCGAGGTCGAGGATACCGGCATCGGCATCCCAGCCGAGCAACAGTTGAATATCTTCAATGCCTTCGAGCAAGTCGACAGCAAAACGACACGCAAATTTGAGGGTACCGGACTCGGCCTGACCATCACCCGCGAACTGGTCGAAATGATGGGTGGACTGATCGAGGTTGAAAGCGAGGTCGGCCAGGGCACCTGTTTTCGTGTGACGCTGCCACTGAAGTCAGCCGCTGAGCCTGGCGTCGAGGCTGTCCGCATGCCGGCGTTACCGGCAACCACCTATCGGATCTTGGTAGTTGATGACGAGCCACTGAATCGTTCCGTGATTCATCACATGCTCGGGATTCTCGGGGTTGCCTGTGCGACCGCGGTGAGTGCGCCGGAAGGGTTGTTAGTGCTGCGCAAGGCGATTGAGGACGAGCAGCCGTTCAATCTCTTACTGCTGGATGCCAACATGCCGGGTATGGACGGCTACGCCATGGCGAAGGAGGTGCTGCGTGAGGGATTGCTCTGTCCCGCGCAAATTCGTATTTTGAGCTCTTCCGCGTTTGCCGGAGAGGAAGAACGCGACCAGGACTACTTGGCTCACAACCAACGTGTCTGCCAACAGGCTTGCCCATTCTACAATGGTCAGGAAACGCACTGTCGGCAGCGCGAACAACAGGAGTATTTGACGAAACCGGTGACGCTTGCCGACCTGCGCCATCTCCTCTTTCGACAAGACCAAACCACGGATGGCGTCTTGACCCGGTCTCGCTCATCGCTTGCCGATCAGCAGTTGAATATACTGGTCGCGGAAGATAATCCGATCAATCAGCAGGTGATCATCGCCCTCTTGAGGAAGTTTCAGGTGGCTTATACCTTGGCCAATAATGGTCGCGAAGCCGTCGAATGGGCTTGCAAGGAGCGGTTTGACCTGATCTTCATGGATATCATGATGCCGACCATGGATGGTTTGGAGGCGACCGAGAAGATCCGCGCATACGAGCGTCAGCAGCAATGGCCGCCGGTGCCGATCATCGCCCTCACCGCTAAGGCGATGAAAGGGGATCGCGAGGACTATCTCCAGCGCGGCATGGATGGTTATGTCGCCAAGCCGATCAACTCAAAATTGTTGTTTGAGGAAATGGAGCGGGTGTTGCCTAAGCGCGATGCCGAGGCTCGACTGCCGGGCGATGGAGCCAAAGCGCAGAAAGATCAGGCCTCTTCGGATCTGGATGCCTGGCTCGGCGCTGGCGAAGAAGACAAGCCCTCGGCGCCCTTTGCCGATGCGGACTCGGCAACCCCAAGCCAGCCCTCCGCGACAGCTACCGACCCGCCCCAATTCGATTGGGATCAGGCGATCAAACAGCTGGGCGCGGAAGAGGAATTACTGATCCTGTTTCTCTCGCGTTTCCTGGATGATCTCCCCGCCGCCGAGCAACGCCTGAGAGCGGCCTTGGAACAGCGTGATGCACTCTCGCTCAAGCTGGAGGCGCACACACTAAAAAGCCTCTGCGCAACCCTCTGCATGGAGCAGGCAAGACAGGAGTTCTGGGCGCTGGAGCAAGCCTGTCGGGATCAACCGAACGATTGGGCCGATGTCGACAGGCAAGTGAACGCGGTCTTCGAGCGCTTGCAGCGAGTGCGCCCTCTGCTCGATGACAGGCTTGAGCAACATCGGTCTGATTCATGATTGAACATAGCGACCATAGCCCTTACTGCATCGCGCTGCAGCCAATTTGCGATCGCAAGCTGCATCATGTAGCCGATAAGCTGCTCTATCGCTCCCATTGTGGAGCGGATGCAGCGTCCTTTGATGATCCTTTTCTCGCGACGGTGCGCTCCTATTCAACGGCGGTCTACGAGGTGGGAATCGAGAACCTGGTTGGCGACCGCATGCTCTTATTCACGGCGCCATTGGAGTGGATCGAGAATACAGGGTTTTTCGAGCTCCCCGCCGAGCAGTTGTTCGCGGAGTTGACATTGGATTTCTTCGCATCGCCGATGGCGCTTGATGCGATCCAGCGCTTACGCGCCATCGGCTATTTGATTGCCGTGCCGCAGGCTGTTTTCGAGCATTATGCCGAGATCCCCATTGATCTGGTTGATCTCGTCAAGATCGATAGTCGGCGCCCTGATTGCTTGGATCTCGCCGCGCGCTTCAAGGGGTTGGGTCCACGGCTACTGGCGACCTTTGTCGAGGACCAAGCAACCCTGGATCGCGTTCATGCCGGCGGATTCGATTGGTTCATGGGGTTCGTGTTCTTGCCACCGAAGCATGTCAAGGAGAGCGGTCGCAAGCGCTCGAGCAATCGTGCCGTCGAGCTCCGATTATTGGCCGAGCTCAGCTCGCGCGAGATCCAATTCGAGCAGCTTGAGGCACTACTGGCTCAGCATCCGCATTTTTGCGTCCTGTTATTCGCGCAGGTGAACTCAGCGGCCTTTTCGCGCGGGAATCGTCGTATCGAATCCCTGCACGAAGCGGTGGTGAGGCTCGGCTTAGAACGGATCAAGACCATGGCGTCCTTCCTGCTGCTCAGTCGCAATGATCCGGTCGAAGCGGTACAGGTGCGCATGCTCTTGACGCGCGCCGCAATGGCGGTCCGCATTGCCCGACGCGTGCGCAGCATCGATCCGAATACCGCCTTCACCCTCGGTCTGTTTTCACGTCTGGATGCCTTCGAGGGCCTGCCGATGACAACACTGCTCCAAGGCATGCCGTTTTCCGTCCCGATGCAACATGCCTTGCTGAAGCGCGAGGGCGAGATGGGCAAGCTGTTGGATGTGCTGGATGCGCATGAATCCGGTGATCTCTCGAGTCTCAGTCCTACCGTGGTGGCGAAGCTGAATGAGGATTTCGTCCATGCGGTCGCCTGGACCGAACAGTGGTTGGTTGGGGAGCCGCCCCAATCGCCTGGCTAACGTCCCTGAGGAGATGAAAGCAATGTCAACGACACTCGTCCATATCCAGGTGCTTCCCGAGGCGCGGGATCGATTCATGGCCGCAACGCACGAGAATTGTCGCCAATCCCGACAAGAACCGGGCAACCTGCGTTTCGATCTGCTGCAAGGGGAGGCCGATCCGAATCATTTCATCCTCTACGAGGCCTATGTCGATGCTGAGTCCGCGCGTGCCCACAAGGAGACAGCCCATTACTTGGCCTGGCGCGAGACCGTCGCCGAGATGATGGCGCGCCCGCGCGAAGGCGTTGCCTATCAACTGCTGGTGGCTGAATAATGGCGGGCCTGTCAGCGTTCTCGATCGCCCGCTTGCCGCGCATCGCGTTTGGCGCCGGCCTGCGCTCGACAGTTGGCGACAGCGCCGCTCGCTATGGACGGCGCGCGCTGTTGGTGACCGGTGGGACATCCTTGCGCGCCGGTCCCTTCTGGGCGGAATTGGAGCAGTCCTTCGCCACAGCCGATGTGCATGTGGAGCAGGTCCAGATCGCTGATGAGCCGAGCCCGGATCAGATCGATGCCGCGGTGCGCGCCTATCATCAGGCCGACATCGATGTCGTGGTCGCCATCGGTGGTGGTAGCGCGCTGGACGCTGGCAAGGCCATCGCCGGTCTGCTGCGTCCTGGCAACTCGGTGTTGGATCATCTCGAAGGGGTGGGGCCGGAACGTCCCTATCAAGGGCCGGCGCTGCCCTTCGTTGCGCTGCCAACCACCGCAGGTACCGGCTCGGAGGCGACCAAGAATGCCGTGCTGAGCCAGCGCGGCGCGGAGGGCTACAAGAAATCCTTTCGCGACGAGGCCCTAGTGGCGCGTGAGGCCCTGGTTGACCCGGATTTCCTGCAAACCTGTCCGCGCTCGGTGCTGGCGGCTAACGGCATGGATGCCCTGACGCAATTGCTGGAGTCCTTCGTCTCGACGCGCTCGAACCCGCTCTGCGCGGCCTTGGCCCTAGACGGGTTGAAACAGGCATCTGATGCGCTCTTGCCGCTCTACGAAGATCCAAACAACGCCGAGGCCCGAGCCGGCATGGCCTATGCGTCACTGCTCTCAGGCATCTGTCTCGCGCAGACCGGGCTCGGCTCGGTGCATGGCTTGGCCTCGCCGCTCGGCGCCTTCTTCCCGATTCCGCATGGGATGGCCTGTGGCACCTTGGTCGCCAAGGCCACCGAGATCAATCTGAGCGCCATGCAACAGCGTGAGCCCGAGCATCCGGCCCTGGAGGCCTATGCCACGGTTGGCCGCCTGTTCGCCGGTGAGCAGGGTTTGAGCCGCCAAGCAGCCTGGGATGCGTTACTCGATAGGCTGTGGGACTGGACCGAGCGCTTGCAACTGCAGCGCCTCTCAGCCTGGGGCGTCACCAGCGCCGATCATCCGCGTCTCGTCGCCAACAGCTGGGGCAGCAGCATGAAGACCAATCCCATTGTGCTCAGGGACGAGGAGATTGCCGCCATTCTCGCTGTGCGGCAATAAGTTGAGGCAATAAGGCGCGGCAATAAGATGCGGCCATCAGTGGCCGCGGTGCGCTCATCGCTAGGCGCAGCGGCTCTGGTGGAAATGCTCCAAGACCTTTTCGATGCGCTCGGGATTCAACGGCTTGACCAGGAAGCCATTGACCTTACTCGCAGCCGCCTGACGCACATTGGCGACCGTGCTATGCGCAGTGATCATGATGATCGAAACCGGCCGCTCGTCTTGCCTGAGCTCGTTGAGCACGGCGATGCCGTTCATCTCGCCTGGCATCTCGATGTCCAAAAAGACGAGGTCGAGAGGGTTCTTCTGGCAGAGCTCCACGGCCTCTTGACCTGACTCTGATTCGAGAATGTTTGTGTGATCCAGTGACCGCAGTGTTGTGCGCAGGAGCTTGCGCAGCATCGGGTCATCGTCGACGATCAGAATGCGGACGTCATTGGGGTTGCATGACCAAGGCATTGAATAACCATCTAATTCTTAAGTTGTTGAAGGCGCTCGGCTTCGGTCATGATGGGGTCAATATGCGCGATGACCTCGCCAAGCGAATATCCTTGACGTAATAAGCGCTCTGCCGACGCGGCGAGCGTGCCAAGCTGGTGATAGCCAAAACTTCCCGCAGACCCTTTGAGCTTGTGCAGGACGGCCTGAGCTTGACTGGCGGAATCTTGCTCTAGGGCTGACCTGAGATCCTTAAGATAGCTGCTGTTCAGCATCTCGAGGAAGGCTTGTTGCAAGGCACGCAGCTCCGCGTCATCTAAGGCCGCCGAGTTGGCCGAGGTAGGCTCGGATCTCGACCTTTGCAGACATTCCTCGAGCAGCGTTTTCAAGGCGTCGAGAGCGATCGGTTTCCACAGCAAGTGGCAACCCTGTGATTGCAGTCTCGCTATTTCGGCCTCCGGCAGAGGGCTCGCAATGACAACGATCGGCGCGCTTTGGCCTGATCCACGGATCAGTTGGATACTCTCCAGCACCTCATCGATTTGGTCCAGATTGAGGTCGATGAAGGCGATGTCAATCTCGGCCGTCAGCAACTGCTCGATCAGCGCCTCACTGCTGCTGACGGAGATGACATCCAGATTGAGTGCTAGGAGCTGTTCTCCAAGGAGTGCGTGGCTCGCGGGATCGCTATCGGCGATGAGCGCGCGTCTTTGAGTCTGTTGCCGGAGATGGTTCACCACGGGTACCGGGTCTTGATGATGCGCTGCAGATCCTGCCAGCCCTTGGCCTTCTCGGCAGGGCTGCGGAGGTAATATGAGGGGTGATAGGTGACGATCAGCGGGATCGGTGCTGTGCCCTGGCTGGGCTGGTACTGATGCGGCTTGCCGCGGAGGCGACCGACCGCTTCGGTATTGCCGAGCAGGTTGTTGGCGGAAACAGCGCCAAGGCTGACGATGAGCTTGGGCTGGATCAGCGCGATCTGGCGCTCGAGGTAGGGGCGACAGGCGCTAGCTTCGTCGGGCTCTGGGTTGCGATTACCCGGTGGGCGGCATTTGACGATGTTGGCGATATAGACCTGCTCACGCTTCAGGCCTACCGCGGCGAGCATCTTGTTCAACAGTTGGCCGGCGCGGCCGACGAAGGGCTCACCCTGTCGGTCCTCGTCCTGGCCGGGGCCTTCGCCGATGAACAACAGCTCGGCCTGGCGGTTGCCGGTGCCAAAGACGGTCTTGGTACGGGTTTCGCAGAGCTTACAGCGGCGACACTCGGTGACGTTGGCGTCGAGCGCATCCCAGTCCATGTTGGCGATCGCGTGCTGATCAGCGGCCAAGTCGGGGGCTGGTCCAGGGGCCTGGGGCCTGCGATCCTGCGCGATGTCGCGGGCGTCTGCCTCGGTTGGCCAAGGCGGTTGCTCGTCATCGCTCCAAGGTGGTGGCTCGTCGAGCCAGGGTGGAGGATCATTGGCGTTGGCAGAGAATCCTGAGGCAGCTTTCGGAGCCGGGGCTGAAACGGGAGCTGTCACGCCTGGACGCTGAGCTGCAGCCGCGGCTGCGGGCTGAGCCGGAGCCGCAGCCGGGGGCTGTGATCGCGGGTCTTGGCGAGAAGGGGGCTTCTCGTTTCTTGCCTTACGGGCTGCCGAGGCGCGCGCGATCGCTTCCAAAGCCGCTTGGGCACCGGTCTGACGGGTTGCTGGCGCCGAGTTGGTGGTAGATGAGGCTGGCGATGGTTTGCGAGTCCGCTCCTGTAGCGACCACTGACCGGATGCCATTTTGGCGTCTGGCGCTTGGGGTCGGGCAGGTGCGGTTCTCGATTGATCTTGCTCAAACGCGACCGGCGCTTGCGTTCCGACCGACTCGCCAGCGACACGTTGCAGCCAGACCTGGATGCCCATGGCCTGCAGGTAGTATCGTCGGCGGGCTTCATCCATGGACAAGCGCTGCCCTGCGGTAGATAGGGATCTCAGACATCCCCAGTCTGCGGATGCGCGCGCTCGCGGACATTGCTGAGCTTGTTCAGGGCGTTGAGATAGGCCTTGGCGGAGGCGATGACAATGTCGGTGTCGGCGCCGGCACCGTTGACCACGCGTCCGCCTTTCTCGAGCCGGACCGTGACCTCACCCTGGGCATCGGTGCCGCTGGTGATGGCGTTGACCGAATACAGCTTGAGCGTGGTACCGCTGTTCACAATCGACTCGATAGCACGGAAGGTCGCATCGACCGGACCACCGCCGATCGCGGTACCGGGCTCCTCCTCGCCGTCGACACTCAGCACGAGGTCGGCGCGCGGGGTCTCGCCGGTCTCGGAGCAGACCCGCAGCGAGATGAGCTTGACGCGCTCGTTGGCGCTGGTGAGCGTGGTGTCGGTGACCAGCGCTTGCAGGTCTTCATCGAAGATCTCGTGCTTCTTGTCGGCGAGATCCTTGAAGCGGCGGAAGGCCTCGTTCAGCTCCTCGACCGTGGCGAGCTGTACGCCGAGTTCCTCGAGGCGGGCGCGGAAGGCATTGCGGCCCGAGTGCTTGCCGAGCACCATCCGGTTCTGCTGCCAGCCGACGTCCTCGGCGCGCATGATCTCGTAGGTCTCGCGATGCTTGAGCACGCCATCCTGATGGATGCCGGACTCATGGGCGAAGGCGTTGGCGCCGACGATGGCCTTGTTCGGCTGCACCGGGAAGCCGGTGATGCCGGAGACCAGGCGCGAGCAGTTGAGGATCTGGGTGGTATCCAGCCGGGTGTCGCAGTGGAAGTAGTCCTGGCGCGTGCGCACGGTCATCGCCACCTCTTCCAGCGCGGCGTTGCCGGCGCGCTCGCCGAGGCCATTGATGGTGCATTCGACCTGGCGCGCGCCATGCTGGACCGCGGCCAGCGAGTTGGCGACGGCGAGGCCAAGGTCATTATGGCAGTGCACCGAGAAGATCGCCTTGTCGGCATTCGGGATGCGCTCGCGCAGTTGACCGATAAGGCTGCCGAATTGATGCGGCACGGCATAGCCGACGGTATCCGGGATATTGATGGTGCGCGCGCCGGCGTCGATCACGGCTTCGAGGATGCGGCATAGGAAGTCGATCTCGGAGCGACCGGCGTCCTCCGGTGAGAACTCGACATCGTCGCAGTGCTGCCGAGCGCGCTTGACGGCGATGACGGCCTGCTCAACCACCTGATCCGGGCTCATCTTGAGCTTCTTCTCCATGTGGATCGGTGAGGTGGCGATGAAGGTGTGGATGCGCCCGGCGTTGGCGTCCTTGAGGGCCTCGCCGGCGCGGTCGATGTCGCGTTCGAGCGCGCGCGCTAGGCCACAGACGGTGCTGTCTTTCACCGCGCGGGCGACGGCTTGCACGGCCTCGAAGTCGCCGTTGCTCGCAGCGGGGAAGCCGGCCTCGATGACATCGACCCGCAGCCGCTCCAGGGCGGTGGCGATGCGCAGCTTTTCATCGCGGGTCATGGACGCGCCCGGGCTCTGCTCACCGTCGCGCAGCGTGGTGTCGAAGATGATCAAGTGCTCTTTGTCGGTCATGATGGGTCTCAGGCGGACGTTTTGGATGGGTGTGGGTCAACCTGACCTAGGTTGACTTAAGTACATGCAATCATTGTAGCCTTCGTCATCGATGTTGCGGGACTTTACTCAGGCATCTCTGTGCGCGCTTTGCGCTACGCCTGCCTGATTGGCAGCGGCGGCTGGCACTGATCCGCGAAGAGGCACAGCGCAAGAGCGCAGTGTTTCTGGTCGCGACGGCGAACGACATTGCACAATTGCCATCCGAGTTGTTGGAGGCGCAGATCGCCGGGCTTCGGCAGTGGGCGCGAGGGCGTACCGCCCCGGCTGGGGCTGAGCTGAGCCGTACTGAGTGGCATTCAGTGGCGCTGACTGGCATTAAGCTGCACCGTGCAGAGCTGGAGTGAGTGCTGTATCAGCGCTCGGGTTAAGATTGCCACAGGTGCAACCTTTTTAGGTGCAGGTTTCTTTGAGTCGAGAGTCACGATGGAATATAAGGATTACTACAAGATCCTGGGGGTCTCGCGCGAGGCCAAGCCCGACGAGATCAAGGCCGCTTATCGCAAGTTGGCCCGTAAATATCACCCTGATGTCAGTCAGGAGCCGAATGCCGAGGAGCGTTTCAAGGAGGTCAATGAGGCCAATGAGGTCTTGAAGGACCCCGAGAAACGCGCGCAATACGACGCGCTCGGCAGCGGTTGGCATGCGGGCGACCACTTCCGTCCGCCACCAGGTGCTGGGTCTCGGGAGGGTTGGCGCGGTGATCAGTTCTCGGAAGAAGAGGCCGCTCAGTTCAGCGACTTTTTCTCCAGTATCTTTGGCGGTATGGGCGGCGGGCGGAGCAGCCGATCCAGCGGATTTGGTGGCTCTGGTATGCATGCTGACCCCTTTGCTGGGCGTGGACGTGATCAGAGCGCGCGTATCCGTGTCTCGCTTGAAGAGGCTTTTAAGGGTGGGACGCGGCAGCTGCGGCTCGAGGTGCCGGAGATCGATGCACAGGGGCAGTTGAAGATGCGCGCTCGGACCTTGAATGTGCGCGTCCCGGCGGGCGTCACCGAAGGGCAGCAGATCCGGCTTGCTGGCCAAGGCGGTCCGGGCCTTGGTGGAAATGGCCAGGCGGGCTCGGCGGGTGATCTGTATCTCGAGGTCGAGTTTGAGCCGCATCCGGTCTTCCGCAGCGAGGGCAAGGATATCCATCTGAAACTGCCGATCGCTCCCTGGGAGGCGGCGCGCGGTGCCACGGTACCGGTTCCGACGCTCGGCGGCACCGTCAGCCTGAAGATTCCAGCCGGCTCACAGAGCGGCCAACGTTTGCGCTTGAAGGGACGTGGCTTGCCGGGAAAGCCGGCAGGCGATGCCTTCGTCCAGTTCGAGATCACCAATCCACCGGCTGAGAGCGACGAGGCGCGGGCGGCCTTCGATGCGCTGGCCGAGCGTTTCAAGTCATTCAATCCGCGTGCAAAGCTGGGGGTCTGAGCCATGCCCGATAAGATCAGCGCAGTCGAAGGTGTGATCCTGGACGAGCGTACTCTGGTCAGTGTAACCGAGCTGACCCGTGTCTGCGGCCTGAGTCTAGAGCAGGTGCAATCCATGGTGAGCGAGGGGATGTTGCATCCGGATGGATCGGCTCCCGAGCAATGGTGCTTTACCGGCGTTGAGGTGCGTCGCACACGGCGCGCGCTGCGCCTGCAGCAAGACTTGGAGCTGAATCTGGCGGGTGTGGCGTTGGCGTTGGATCTGCTTGACGAGGTGGAGCAACTGCGCAGCCGGGTGCGCTGTCTCGAGCATCAGCTTGGCAGCCTCTACGATGCCGAGGGTGTTGGCTGAATGCGCCGCTGTCGGGTCGACTGGCAGTCCAGGCTTGGCATTGGATCAGGCAGGGACGAGCGAGCAGGCGGGGTCGCCCTGAGCCTGAGCTTGGCCCTGGGACTGTCATTGAGCCTCGCCTTCGGCTCGCCGCAGGCGGCCGAGGCCCCGGTGTCTGCAGTACGGGTCGTTGCCCGCTACCCGCATGATCCGGGCGCCTTCACGCAAGGCTTGGTGATCGTTGAGGGTGAGCTGTACGAGGGCACGGGCGGCTTCGGTGAATCCTCATTGCGCCGTGTCGAGCTGAAAACGGGGCGGGTGCTCGAGCGCGTCGAGCTGCCCAGTCGCTGGTTTGGAGAGGGCATCACCGATTGGCAAGACGAGCTCATTCAACTGACCTGGCGTGCTGGCATTGGTCTGCGCTATGCGCGGGCGAGCCTCGAGCCGCTTGGGCGTTTCGCGATTGCGGGGGAAGGCTGGGGGCTGACGCATGACGGTCGCCACTGGATCATGAGCGATGGCAGCGCTGATCTGCGTTTCCTCGATCCGGTGGATGGACGGGAGCTGCGTCGACTGCGCGTGTTAGATGGCGCTGCGCCGGTAGACCGGTTGAATGAGCTGGAATATGTGCGGGGCGAGATCTGGGCCAACCTCTGGTATCAAGATCGGCTGGTGCGGATCGATCCTGCCGATGGGCGTGTGCTGGGCTACGTTGACCTCAGTGATCTCTGGCCGGCCGGCCAGCCGCGCAGATCGGAACAGGTGCTGAATGGGATTGCCTTCGATCGCGAGACTAAGCAGCTGTTGGTCACCGGCAAGCACTGGCCTTGGTTGTATGAGGTTGAGCTGGTCGACGATCGCGCTGCCGACTGAACCCAGTTGTACGGTTTGGCATCGGTAGTTTTAGCTCGCGGGTCGCCAGAGTTGGTAGTTTTAGCTCGCGGCTGATGTGTCTCTACCTACTGATTTTAATAGGTTTTTTCTCTTTTTTTACCTCCTATTCTTTCCTTATTTTCTTTATATATCCTTCTTATCCTTCGGCACGGCCCTGTGGATAACTTTTCGCCTAGCGCAAAACAGAGCAAGGTGATCCATGTAAAAGAAGCCGAGAGGTCTTGCTGAAGCAGATTCGTGGTTTCGGTGACCCAGGCTCGGGGTATCACACACCCCTAGCCCTCGTTCGCTTTGGCAGGACAAGTTAGAAGTAGGAAGAGAAGAGGCTTAGGACGGGTGAAGCAGGCTGATCACAAGGGTGTAAAAACCAACCGCCTACGGTCGATGCGGGTCTGTCAGGAGGAAGAGAAGAGCTTAGGAAGGCGAGGAGGGGACTGCAGACTCGGAGCCACCAACAACCTCCTGTAGCTGATGATGGCTCGTCAAAGGAAAGCACCTAGGAAGGGAGTAGGGCTGAAGTGCGAAGTCTACCTACCACCCCTGTAGATGTTAAGAGCACATCTGAGAAGAGGCTTGGGAAGGGGGAGGAACAGTCTGATTACAAGGGGGATAAAAGTCCCCCTACGGTCGCTGTAAGCCTGTCAGAGGGAAGAGAAGAGCTTGGGAAGGCGAGGAGGAGGCTGACGAACCCTCAGCCACCAACAACACCCTGTAGCTGATGGGACGTCTTCTTGGTGACCAGCGAGGTACGCAGCGAGATTCGTCGCCAGGGTCGATTTCGCGGTTCCGTCCTTGATGCCAGCGATCAGCGCGATCACCGCGAGCTCTACTGAGCCTCAGTGAGTTCGTTGGCCTATGTCCGGCTGTCGATATAATCGAATGTTGACCGCTCCGGTAGCGTTCAGTCTCGCTGTTCCCCTGGATACTGTCTGAATGTGCAGTTCCAGCTCAGGCGGCGCAGAGTGCCAACTACAGTTGTCAAATGGCTCGCCGTCGTCGAGACTGCGCGTATGTTTGAGATTCTGAAGACAACCACCTTTGATCGCTGGCTCAGCGGGCTCAAGAATCGGCGCGCGGTTGCCCGGATCAATGCCCGGCTACGTCGGGTCAGCGCTGGCAACCTGGGGGATGTCGAGTCTGTGGGTGAGGGGGTCTCAGAATTTCGGATTTTCTACGGACCGGGGTACCGGCTCTATTTCATGCGCCAAGGCAGAGCGATCATCGTCTTGCTGTGTGGCGGCGACAAATCGACGCAAGCCCGAGACATCGAACAGGCTAAGACCCTAGCGCGCGAACTGGAGGAGCAGTCATGACCGAGCGCATTACTCGCTGGGATGCCGCTGATTACCTGAACAGCGACGAAGACATCCAGCTCTATCTGGAGGCATGCACCGAAGATGATCCTGGCGACGGATCGTTGATTCGGTTAGCGCTCGGTGATATTGCCCGTGCACAAAACTTCAGTGCCTTGGCGCGTGATGTCGGGGTCAGTCGAGAGGGGTTGCGCAAAGCGCTCTCTGCAGAAGGCAATCCGTCGTTTGCGTTGATGCTGAAGATCACGCATGCGCTTGGGCTCAATGTCCACTTGAGCCCGGTTGCCTTCGATCGCCAGAGTGATGGGGACCGAACCGACCAGCCCTGTGGTGATCAGGCCGCGTGCTGATCCACTTTGAGCACTGTTTTGCTTGAAGGTCAGCACCGGCTTGTGTCCGAACGCTGAGCAAGGCTTCCACCTTTCTCGAGCAACTCATTAAGAAACTGAATCCATGAGACTTTCTTGGAATGAGATTCGCGCCAGAGCAGCGACCTTCGCGACTGATTGGGCCGGCGATGGCTACGAAAAGGGGCAGACTCAGCTGTTCTACCGCGATCTGTTCGAGGTGTTTGGCGTCCCAGTCCGACGTGTTGCAAGCTTCGAGCAGCCCGTCAGGAACCTGGGTGACAAGCGTGGATTCATTGATCTGTTCTGGAAAGGCGTCTTGCTGGTCGAGCAGAAGAGCATCGGTCGAGACCTGACCATCGCCAAAGCGCAAGCGTTCAAGTATTTCCCTGGTCTCAAGGACGTCGAGCTGCCTCGCTACATCCTGCTGAGCGATTTCCAGACCTTCGAGCTGTACGACCTGGAGGAAGACGATCAGATCAGCTTCAGCCTTGCTGATCTGCCTGCGCATGTCGAGAAGCTGGGCTTCATTGTTGGCGTGCAGAAGCGCAGCTTCCAAGACCAAGATCCGGTCAACATCGAGGCATCGGAGCGGGTTGGTCGGTTACACGACGCGCTGAAGGAGTCCGGCTACAGCGGACACGACTTGGAACTGTTCTTGGTTCGGCTGGTGTTCTGCTTGTTCGCGGACGACACCGGTATCTTCGAGCCGCGAGACCTGTTCCTAGACCTGCTGGAGAGTCGTACCCGAGAGGATGGATCAGACCTCGGCGGGTGGCTCGCGAGCCTATTTCAGGTGCTCGACACCCCAGAAGATCAACGGCAGCGCAATCTCGATGCTGATCTTGCTCGGTTTCCCTATGTCAATGGCGCCCTGTTCAGTCACACACCGCGCATCCCAGCTTTCGACGCAACGATGCGCCGGTTATTGCTCGATGCCTGCGAGTTCGACTGGTCGAAGATTTCACCGGCGATCTTTGGCTCGCTGTTCCAGTCGGTCATGGACAAGCAGGAACGACGCCAGCAGGGCGGTCATTACACGACCGAAAAGAACATCCTCAAGGTCATCGAGCCTTTGTTCCTGGATCAGCTACGAGCTGAGTTTGCCGCGATCAAGGCGCGTAAGGACACCCATCGGCGCAAGCTCTTACAGGATTTCCAACGCAAACTCGGCGCGCTGGTGTTTTTCGATCCAGCCTGCGGCTGCGGCAACTTCCTCATCATCACCTATCGGGATCTCCGCGCCTTGGAGATCGAGGTGCTGCGCGAGCTTCGCGCCTATACCCTGGCTGCAGGTGGACAGGCTGAGCTCGATGCAGCCGAACTGTCGATCGTCAACGTCGATCAGTTCTACGGTATTGAGATCAGCGAGTTTCCAGCGCGGATCGCTGAAACGGCTCTGTGGATGATGGACCACATCATGAACAACCGCCTCAGCCTGGAGTTTGGCCAGAGCTATGTCCGCATCCCGCTGCGCAAGTCGCCACACATCCTGCATGCTGATGCCCTCGAGACCGACTGGACCACACTGCTGCCAGCGACAAACTGCAGCTATGTGCTCGGTAATCCGCCCTTCATCGGGGCCAAATACCAGAGTACGCTACAGCGCGCCCAGGTTCACCGCATCGCGGCTTTGGGAAAGTCTAAGGGGACGCTCGACTACGTGACGGCTTGGTTCATCAAGTCGGCTGAGTACATCCAACCGAGTGACGCCAAGATCGCGTTCGTGTCGACCAACTCGATCACCCAGGGCGAGCAAGTCGCGCAACTCTGGCCAGTCTTGCTCGACCGCCATGGGCTAGAGATCGCCTTTGCGCATCGAACCTTCGCCTGGGGCTCAGACGCTCGCGGCAAGGCGCATGTGCATGTGGTCATCATCGGCTTGAGCAAGCATGGCAAAACGCCGACAGAACGACGGCTGTTTGACTATCCGGACATC
>NZ_JAYESN010000030.1:0-50067 GCF_034860625.1 Lamprobacter sp. | reverse complement strand
GGGCTCGAGCCGGGCCGTGTGCAGGCCCACAAACGGGCTCAGTTTGACCTGATTTGAGTGCGATAAGTCTTCGTTTTATCGGGCAAAACCAGTATAATAACGACCATGCAAACGGTCGCCCACACGCTGCCCGATGAGCCCTCCCAGCTGCACGGGATCATCCACCAACTGGTCGAACAACTCGCCCAGTCCGAGCAGCAGCGCGCCGAGCAAACTGAGCGGCTGGAGCAGCAAGCCACCACCCTGGCGCAACACCGCACGTACATCGATCAGCTGCTCGAGACCATCGAACTGCTGCGCCGCAAGCGCTTCGGCCCTAGCACCGATCAGATTCCCGACAGCCAGCTCGCCCTGTTCGATGAGACCGAGCTCGAAGCGCTGATCGGTGAGCTCGAAGAGGCGCTCGCCCGCGAGACGCCACCCGAGACCCACGACACCGACGAGCCCCCAAAGACCAAGGCAAAGCGCAAACCCGTGCGTCGGCGCTTACCCAGCCATCTACCGCGGGTGGAGCGCCTCCTCGATCTGCCCGAGGCGATCAAAGCGGCGATGGGTGAGGACTGGCGCTTCATCGGTTATGACAGCGCCGAGCAGCTGGCCGTGATTCCCCGTCAGTACGACGTCATTGAGTACAAGCGGGCCAAATACGTGCCGATCAACGATGCGGTGCCCGGCGCTGAGGTGGGAGTGAAGATCGCTCCACGTCCCGCGTCGATCATCCCCAAGTCGCTCGCCCACAGCTCGCTGATCGCGCAGATCGTCACCCATCAGTTTGTCGATGCGCTACCGCTGTATCGCCAGGAGCAGCTGTTCGCGCGCGAGGGCATTGAGCTCAGCCGCCAGACCATGGCCGGGCTGCTGATCGGGCTCAACGACCCGCTCCAGCCGGTGGCCGCAGCGCTCAAAGGGCTGCTCACCCAGGGGCCGGTGGTTCACATCGATGAGACCCCGCTGCAGGTGCTCGATGAGCCCGGACGCGACCCGACGCAACCGTCCTACATGTGGGCCTTCTGTGGCGGGCCACCCGGGATCGCGATCCGCTGGTTCGAGTACGCGCCGAGCCGCGGCGCTGAGGTCCCGCGGCGGGTGTTGTTCCCAAGCGATGCCGATCCAGCGTCGCCGTTTTATCTGCAATCCGATGGCTACAGTGCCTATCAGGTCTTGGCCACGGCGCCGGAGATCATCGATCACGCGGGCTGTTGGGCGCATGTGCGCCGCAAATTCGTCGAGGCCGCCAGTGGCCGCAATACCAGTGCCGCCCAGCAGATGGTGGCGCTGATCGGTGAGCTCTATGCCGTGGAGCGGCGCGTGCGCGAGTCCGATGCCGCGACCCGCCAGCGTGAGCGCAACGCGCACAGCCGCCCGATCCTGATGCGTATCCGCCGCTGGCTGGACAAGGCCGCCGCGCGCGCGGCACCGAAGAGTTTGCTTGGGCAGGCGATCCACTATTCGCTCGGCCAATGGCCGATCCTGATCACCTTCCTCGAGGATGGGCATCTGGAGGTCGACAATAACCGCGCCGAGAACGCGATCCGGCCGTTTGTCGTTGGCCGCAAGAATTGGCTCTTCGCCGGCAGTCCGAAGGGGGCGGAGACCAGTGCGCTGCTCTACAGCTTGGTCGAAACGGCTAAGGCGAATGGCCTCGAGCCTTGGGCGTACCTGAACCATCTCTTCGAGCATCTGCCCGCGGCGAAAACGCCCGAGGCCATCGCGGCGCTGCTGCCGCACAATCTAAAAATGGACGACCTCAATCAGCAGCCGTCAATCCGGTAGTTCGCCGGACGCTTACGAGGAGCGGGCCATCTCCCCCAGCGGACCGGAGCAGATCGCCCGCTGTCCGTTACGCATCGGCATCGTCTCCACCGGCCTGATGATCCAGCCGTCGCGCGAGAAGGAGGTGCTGCTCGGGATCAGCTTCACGCTGGTGATCCTCGATGAGGCGCACAAGGCGCGCTCGCGCCAGGGCATCGGCGCCAAGGCCGGCGAGCCGAATGCCTTGCTGACCTTCATGTTCGCGGTCGCCAACCGCGCTGAGCATGTCCTGCTCGGCACCGCGACGCCGATTCAGACCCGCGCCGAGGATCTCTGGGATCTGATGCGCGTGTTGCACCGGGGGAGCAACGGCTTCGTCCTCGGTCATGACTTTGCGCCCTGGCACAGCGCGAGTGATGTGCTGCCGATTCTTTGTGGCGAGATGCAGGTCGAGGGGCTCGAGTTCGGCTGGCGACTGCTGCGCTCGCCGCTCCCGACCATGGCCTCCAGCGTGGATATGCTGAACCTGGTCCACCAGGGCACCGTCGATGATGTGGTCTATGCCCGCGCTCTCCGAGCGCATGCGCAACCGCTATGACCTCTTCGGCGGTCTGCCCGACACCATCCGTGATGACTGGATCGACGACATCGAGACCCTGGGCGAGAAGATGGACCAGTACATCGAAGAACGCCGCCAAGCGACCGGCTTCGACCTGCGCTACAACGACAGCCTCCAACCCAGCGAGGATGCCTGGCGTGACTGCGCGACGGTGCTGGCTCGGCGGGATGTGGAGAATCTGATGCGCAAGGGGTGGAGTGGATAGAGCAGCATCAAAAAAGCGCCGATGAGGACATCGGCGCTTTGAAAGGGCGATGCGCGATGCCTGGACTCAGACATCTTTTGGGTTGAAGACGTTGGGCGCTTTCCTTCGGCGCCTTCTGGTCTTGCGGCAGCCGCCGCAAGCAGCACCTAGCCGGTTGATGTTGGAAGCGAGCTGGGGGTTCAGCTCAGCGTCTGCCTAGACTCGATCCGAGCTAAGGCTTGACGGCGGTCAAGCCAACGCTGAGCCAGTCCTGCATTCCACCCCGGTACCATTTGAGCTTGTCGACCGGGTAGCCGAATCCGGCCAGGGTCTTGAGGTTGGCGGTCGATTGTGCGCACCAGATGCCGTTGCAGAAAAGGACCAGGGTCTTGGCGTTCTCGAATCGCCATTGACCGCTGCTTGGGTCTTGGCTGGCGCCAAATTGCTCGGTCAGGATTTGTCCGAGGTCCTCGGCCTCGCCGGCCTGTTGCAGGCTGCCGCTAGGATCGGTGTTGAGTCTGTTCCAAGGGATGTTGACCACGCCCGGAATGGTGCCGCGCATCACCCAATCTGGCGTGCGTGAATCGATGACGAGGATGGAGTCGTCGCCCTGGTGGATGCGGCTCAGGTAGTCCAGAACCTCGAGCTCGCCGATGGTCTCGACGCCAGGGAGCGCTTGCATCGGCTGCACACAGAAAGGCGGACAGCCGCGCTCGGTCTTTTGGAACATCTCCGGCAGGGTCGCGTGGCGGTCCGCGCCGCGGGTGACCGTTAGGGTTGTGCCCTGGTGGCTGACGTCGACGCGCTCAAGCGTTGGCGTGATCTTGTTGTCCTCCGCTTGGGCGAACTGGCCGATGAGTAGCAGCGAGGCGAGGGCGAAGGTGGGACGGATGATCAAGGCGCGTGCTCCTTTAAGTTGAGTCTGACGTACATGGCGCGTCGCCACCCCGGACGATGAAGCGCGTGTTTCAGGGGATGACAGTTTAGACTGAGACCGCTTGCTTTAGGACTGTGGCAACCTGGGTAAGCTTTCAGATAACAAGCAATTATAGGTGATCAGGGCGGTCAAGTCCGCAGTGGATCATTGATTGATAACATTCTAATGTTCTGTTATTTCTTGACATGCGCACTTGGGTATTTGCAGGATAGCGCGGCGTTCAGGGTGCTCTACCCGAGCTGAGATCAAGAAAGACCATTCAGTGGATACGAGGTTTCAATGTTACGAAAGTTACTGCCAATGCCGCTCCGGTCGCGTCACCAAGTCTCCGGTCAGGCTGCGAATCAAGATCAACAGTTGCATCTGCCGGGCGGGCGCGCACGGCGTCTAGGGCGGGCGGCGTTGGTGCTACTGCTCGTGGCGTTGATCCCGCTGACGGTCTGGGCGACGACGCGTGAAGAGGCCGAATCCGCAATCTCCGAGGCCAAGCAGATGCGCGAGGAGGCGATCGCCGCAGGTGTCGCCGAAAGTCCTACCAACGAGATGATCGAGCAGGCCGAGTCGGTGTTGCCCTCGCGTCAGTACACACGGGCGTTGCAATACGCGAATTGGGCCAAGCGTCAGGATGCGATGGCGATGGAGTTACTCGCCAAGCAAGAGGCGCGCAAGGCGGCGGGCGAGGCAGCGAAAGCCGCCGTGGGCAGTTATCAAGAACCGCTCGATGTGCTGCAAGGGCTGATCAATCGCACCGGCTCGGATTATCTAGCGCAGAGCGACCAGAACCTGATGATGATGGCTGATAGCCCAGCGATCTGGACCGCAGAGGATGGCGAAGCCCTATTTACCGAGCCTCGGGGGCCGAACACTGTTTCGCTCGAGGAGTGCGATTTTGGCAAGGGACCTGGCGTGTTGGAAGGGGCCTATGCCGAGCTGCCGCGTTATTTTGAAGACACCGGCAAGGTGATGGATCTCGAGACGCGCCTGGTGCATTGCATGATCACGCTGCAAGGCTTTGCTGCGGATGATCCTGCGGTGACAAAGCGTCATGGCAGTGATACTGATCATATGAAGCTGCAGACCTATATTGCCAGCCAGTCGAGTGGCTTCGCCTGGAATCCACCGATGGATCATCCGCTGGAGAAGGCCTTGCGCGATGCTGGCGAGGTCATGTTCTACCGCCGTGCCGGCAAGGCAGACTTTGCCTGCAGCACCTGCCATGCCGAGACTGGAAAGCGCATCCGTGCCTCGGTGTTGCCGAATAAGAACATTCCAGAGGAATGGACCAAGGCCATCTCCTGGCCAGCGTTCCGCGTCGGCCACGACCATGTCCGCAGCAGCCAACACCGCCTACGCGGTTGCTACTGGCAGATGCGTCAAGCAAGCCCGGTTGCCGGCTCTGACGCAAGCATCGCCATGCTGAGCTACTGGACCGACGCGGCCCGCGGGCAGCCCGCGATCCTGTCAGATATGAAGCGTTGATCATCGACGCCAAGAGGAGATTCTAATGATGCCTAACAAGATGATTCTAGGGTGCATGGTCATCGGCCTTGCCGCGCTCTCAATCCCCCTCGGTGCGCTCGTTGCTGAGGAGGTTGATTACACCAAGATGACCCCCGAGGAGCTTGCCGAGTACCTGATCTTCGAGGCCGGCGGTTTCAAGCTCGATCAAGAGGTTCAGGAAGGCGGGACAGCGCGCCAGCGTATGGTGCAGGACGAGATACAGAACACCTGCTCAAGTATCGGTGGAGTTCGGCCAGACATGGAAACCCTGCTCGAGGTCAGCAAGCAGGCGCGCGAGACCATCGTTTATCCAGAAGAGGGCATCCAGCTTGGTGACTGGAAGCGCGGTCGTGATCTGGCTTGGTCCGGCTATGGCTTCCGAATTGGACACCGCATGGATGATCACGAGAACAACGATGTTGGCGGCAACTGCTATAACTGCCATCAGATCGGAACCGATCGCACCGGCGGCAGTATTGGCCCAAGCCTGGTGGGCTACGGAAGGATTCGCGGCGATAGCGAGGCGATCAAGAAGTACACCTATGACGTGATCTACAACTCGCACTCGGCCTTCCCCTGCACCAATATGCCGAGGTTCGGTCCCAGCGGCTACCTAGATCAGCAGTCGATCGCCGACATCATGGCCTATCTGCTCGATCCGGAGTCACCGGTCAACCAGTGATGTCGCGTTGTAGCGCATGGGCACGGCGATGTTCATCAACGCTCAAGGCATGGTGAACGGCCTCGAGCAGAAAGTCCCTAGTCTGGGGGAGGGCTTTGCTGAATGGCAATCCGGCGTAGCCCACGCGCATACTATGGCCGCTATCAGTCGTCCCGGGTGGGCCATCAGCCTGTGCGGATAGCGGCGAGTCGATAAGCAAAGCAGTATTAGGAGGAGATCGTACCCCAATGACTATTTCTCGCCGTGAATTCGTCCGTCTGTTGAGCCTGGCCGGTGCCGCTGGCCTGTTGCCGCGCTCGGTGTTCGCCGAGGCCAAGCAGCCGAGCGATCTGTATGAGGTGCCCAAGTTTGGCAATCTGACGCTGCTGCACATGACCGATTGTCATGCGCAGCTGAACCCGGTCTACTTTCGCGAGCCGAACGTCAACCTGGGCTTCGGTCCGGCCTTTGGTAAGGCTCCGCATCTGGTTGGCGATGCGCTGTTGCAGCACTTCGGCATCGAGCCCGGCACCCTTCAGGCGCATGCCTTTTCTTATCTCAATTTCGCCGAGGCCGCTGAGAAATACGGCACCATCGGTGGCTTTGCGCACATGAAGACCCTAGTCGATCGCATCCGCGCCGAGCGCGGCGACGGGAATACCCTGCTGATGGACGGCGGCGATACCTGGCAGGGCTCGGGCACTGCTTACTGGACGCGCGGCATGGATATGGTTGGGGCGACTAATCGGCTCGGCGTTGATGTGATGACCGGTCACTGGGAGTTCACCTACCTGGATGAGGAGGTGATCAAGAACATCGAGGCTTTCAATGGCGACTTCGTGGCGCAGAACGTGGCGGTGCGGGAGGAGGCCCTGTTTGATTATCGCTTCGAGGACTTCAGTGGCTTCCAGGAGGAAGCCGGGCTTGCCTTCAATCCTTATGTGATCAAGGAGGTGGGCGGCTCGCGCGTTGCGGTGATCGGTCAAGCCTTCCCTTATACGCCGATCGCCAACCCGCAGCGCTTCATTCCAGACTGGACCTTCGGTATCCAAGATCAGCGCATGCAGGCGCTCGTCGACAAGGTGCGCGACGAGGAATCGCCGGATCTGGTGGTCGTGATCTCGCACAACGGCATGGACGTGGATCTGAAGATGGCCTCGCGCGTTACGGGTATTGATGTGATCTTTGGCGGTCATACCCACGATGGCATGCCGGCACCCTCGATCATCGAGAACGCCAGCGGCAAAACCTTGGTCACCAATGCCGGCTCCAACACCAAGTACCTCGGCGTCATGGATCTCGACGTCAAGAACGGCAAGCTCCGCGACTATCGCTATCGGCTGCTGCCAGTGTTCTCGAATCTGCTTGAGCCGAACGCCGAGATGGTCAAGTACATCGAGGAGCAGCGTGCGCCTCATCTGGAGACATTGACCGAGGAGCTGGCGACGGCCGAAGAGGTGCTCTACCGCCGCGGTAACTTCAATGGCACCTTCGACCAGGTGATCTGCGACGCGCTGCGCAAGGTGAATGATGCCCAGATCAGCCTCTCGCCCGGCTTCCGCTGGGGCACTAGCGTGCTGCCTGGGCAGAAGATCACCATGGATCATGTGATGGATCAGACCTGCATCACCTATCCGGAGACCTATCGCCGGGAGATGACCGGTGCTGAGATCAAGATCATCCTGGAAGACGTCTGCGACAATCTGTTCAACAAGGACCCCTATGTGCAGCAGGGTGGTGACATGGTCCGTGTCGGAGGGCTTGACTATGTCTGCGATCCGACGGCTGGCATGGGGAATCGCATCACCGAGATGCAGCTTGACGATGGTACCAAGATCGAGGCCGATAAGACCTATGTGGTCGCCGGTTGGGCTACCGTTGGCAGTCAGTCGCCGGGTGAGCCGATCTGGGAGACGGTCGCGACCTATCTGCGCGATGTGAAGACGGTCAAGCTTGAGAAGCTCAACACGCCCAAGCTGAAGAACGTCAAGGGTAACCCTGGCATCGCCGACTACGACGGTGAGATCCTGAGCTAATCTCTTTGCGCTGGGTGCGGGCTTGTGCCCGCACGACTTTACCTGGTGCCTGCTCGCGACCCTTGGGTTCTGCCCGTTGGGCTCCGCATGACCCTGGATATCAGCGACGGCTAGCGCCGTCGTTTTGCCTTTTCTGGATTGCGCAACAGCACATAAACGGCGCCGGTCCCGCCGTCAAATCGAGGGGCGGAGCAGAAGGCGAGCACGTCTGGACGCAACCGCAGCCAGTAGTTGACCTTGCACTTCAGCACCGGTTGGCGTTGTGCCGAGCCGCGGCCTTTGCCGTGGATGATCTTTGCGCAGCGCAGATGCCGAGCGGCGCAATCGGCCAGAAAGTCTTGCAGCAGAGCACCGGCGTAGCGCAGGGTGAGTCCGTGCAGATCGAGCTCGAGGCTCGGCTCAATCTGACCGCGTTGCAATGAGAGGAAGACCCGCTTCTGTAGGCCCGGGCGCATAAATTCCAGATAGTCGTGGGTTTCGACATCCGACTCAGGCAGGTGCTGTGGGTCTTCGACTGGCGCCTCTTCGACGCGCGGGCGCGGAATCGGCTTGGGCCGTTCGCGGAATGGCTCGGCAATCTCCTTGTCGAGCGGAATCGCATCTTCGACTTCGGCGCGAAAGAGCGCATAATCAGCATCCTGAAGACGGTTTTTCACTTTTTTTCTCGCGTTGTCGCCGTGCCGATTCGAGAATGTAGCAAACTGGCGCAAGTGCTGGTTGTTCGCCCGATGCCTATGAAGATTCTCCTCAGTAACGATGATGGCTATCGCTCACCCGGTCTCCAAGCCCTGGCGAATGCGCTATTGCGCTTCGGTGAGCTGACGGTGGTGGCGCCAGACCGTGATCGCAGTGGCGCCAGCAACTCGCTCACGCTCGATGTGCCGATTCGCGCCGAGCGGCTCGAGAACGGCTTCATCCGTGTCAATGGCACCCCAACGGACTGTGTGCATCTGGCTATTACCGGTCTGCTCGAGGAGGAGCCTGACCTGGTCGTCGCGGGGATCAATCACGGCCCAAATCTGGGTGACGATGTGATCTACTCCGGCACCGTTGCGGCAGCGACCGAGGGTCGCTTTCTGGGCCTGCCGGCCTTGGCCATTTCCATCGACTCGCATGAGCCGCAGTACCTGGACACCGCTGCTGCGGTGGCGACGCGGCTGATTGCTGGACTCAGTCATCATGCGATGACAGGGAGCACCATCTTGAACATCAATGTTCCCGATCTGCCCCTGTCGGAGCTGCGCGGCATCCGGTCGACGCGGCTGGGTCATCGGCATAAGGCCGAGCCGATCGAGCGCATCCTCGATCCTCGCGGGCGACCTATGTTCTGGGTCGGTCCGGCTGGGCCGGAGCAGGATGCAGGCGAGGGCACCGACTTTTATGCGGTTCGCCAGGGCTATGTCTCGGTGACCCCCTTGAAGATCGATCTGACCCGCCACGAGGCGGTTGAGCCGTTGGGGCGATGGTTGGAGACGCTGTGAGCGAGCTTGCGCGGGCGCGCGACTCAACGGCTGCGGGTAGCGGCATGACCTCGCTACGGACCCGGGAGCGGCTGGTGCAGCGGCTTCTGGCGGCTGGTCTTGAGGACGATCTGGTGATCGCGGTGCTGCGTCAGTTGCCGCGCCATCTGTTCGTCGAAGAGGCGCTGGCAAGCCACGCTTATGAGGATTCGGCATTGCCGATTGGCTGGGGACAGACCATCTCGCAGCCATACATGGTCGCGCGCATGACCCAGGCGTTGCTCGCCGCCGGTCCCGTGCAGACGGTGTTGGAGGTGGGGACTGGCTCTGGCTATCAAACCGCGGTGCTTGCGGCGCTGGTGCGGCGGGTCTACAGCATTGAGCGGATCAGCTCGCTGCAGGCCCGTGCCGAGCAGCGATTGCGGGCGCTGAAGCTGCGCAACGTGCGGCTGCGCCATGCTGATGGCAGTACAGGTTGGGCGGAGTATGCTCCGTTCGACGGGATTCTGGTGACGGCCGCTGCCAGCGGCATTCCGCGCCGACTGGCCGAGCAGTTGGCGCCCGGCGGGCGCATGGTGCTGCCGATCGATTGTGGGCGCGGCCAGGTGCTGGTGCGTTTGCTCAAGAAGCGTCGCGGCCAGCGTTCCGGGTATCAGCACGAGGTGCTGGAGCCTGTGTCCTTTGTGCCTTTACTCGGGGGGCTTGCCTGATGCGTTTCTTCTCGGCCATGTTCCACCCGGTGATGGTCTGGTCGTGCCCTCCCGATGCCGCTAGGCATCTGAGAGCATTGCGATTGGCCGAGTTTAGGTTCTTTGCCCTCTTGCCGGATGTGATGCCGGATGTGATGCTCGCTCCGATAGGTCGGGCGCAGCTAACGAAAGGCAGGCGGTTTGCGCTTCTGACAACACTGACCTTGGCCGCTGGCGGGCTGCTCGGGTACTGGCTTGGCCTGGTGCTACTGTTGCATTGACTCTGGTGTGCGTTGTGGTCGCTCCGCTGTGCTTTCTGCGACGTTTTGGTCGGTTCTGGGCACGTTCGGCGGCCCTGTTGCTCGTGCTCGTACTCATGCTGGACGGTTGTGCTGGTCGCGGCTTCGCACCGGTTGAGGATCGCGTCTATGGACCGGCGCCACCGGGTTTCTATCGCGTCCGCTCCGGCGATACCCTGAGCGAGATCGCTGAGGATAAGCGCATCAGCATGCGCAAGCTCGCGGCCTGGAATAATCTCGGTGCGCCTTATCCGATTTATGCCGGTCAGTTGCTCCGGATCGAGCCACCGCGTGGCGTCAAGGCGGGGGGGGGCACACGCAAGGTGGCTGCTCGCAGCAGCGCTAATGCAGGCCCAAAGACTGGTCCAAAGCCGCCAAGTCCAAAGCCGGCGTCCAAGGCGAGCGCCAACACCGGTGTCCTGGCGAGTCCGTCGGCGAAGCCTGGCAGTGCGGCGCGCGCTTCGGGGGTGACTTGGGCTTGGCCTGTCTCGGGTCGGTTGGTGCAGGAATATCGATCGAATGATCGCACCCGGCAGGGGATTCGGATTGCTGCAGCGGCTGGCACGCCGGTGACTGCCGCCGCCGATGGTGAGGTGGTCTACAGCGGTAGCAGTGGACTCGCCGGTTACGGCAATCTTATTATCGTCAAGCACAGTCCAAGGTATCTGAGCGCTTATGGCTTCAACCGCCTTGTGCTCGCCAGTGAAGGAGCCTCGGTTAAGCGCGGGCAACAGCTCGCCGAGGTTGGCCAGGCAGCCGATGGACGACCAATGTTGCACTTCGAGATCCGTCGCGACGGCGCAACCGTTGATCCGCTGCTGTTCTTACCAGCGTCACGATGAGCCTAGCGGCCGCACCCAGGGGGGATTCATGTCAGCGGTGACACCGGAAGAGGATCCGGACGGGGACGCGCTTCCCGATGAGGACGAGATCCTGATCGACGGCGAGAACGCTGATGAGGACGATCCAGACCTGCCGGAAACCGACACGCCAGATGAGGATGAGCTGTCAGAGGCTGATCATCCAGCGGCCGGGTTGCCGCAGGTATCGGATGCACCGAACAAGCGTTATGCCGCTAGCGATACCGAGCTCGATGCAACGCGCCTATATCTGAACGAGATTGGCGAGTCGAAGCTGCTCTCGGCGGATGAGGAAGTGCGCTACGCGCGATTGGCTCAGCAGGGCGACGAGTCGGCGCGACAGCGCATGATCGTCAGCAATCTGCGCTTGGTGGTCAAGATTGCGCGCCGCTATCTCAATCGCGGGCTGCCGCTGCTCGACCTGATCGAAGAAGGTAACCTCGGTCTGATCCGTGCCGTCGAAAAGTTCGACCCGGAGCGCGGCTTTCGCTTCTCGACTTATGCGACCTGGTGGATTCGCCAGACCATCGAGCGCGCGATCATGAATCAGACGCGCACGGTGCGCCTGCCGATCCATGTCGTGAAGGAGATCAACGTCTACCTGAAGGCGACGCGCCTGCTCTCCCAGCAGCTTGACCACGAGCCTACCACCGAGGAGGTGGCAGAGCTGCTCGACAAACCGATCGCCGAGGTCAAGCGCATGCTCGGCCTAAACGAGCGAACGACTTCCGTGGATACCCCATACGGCAAAGACGCCGACAAGCCGCTGGTGGATCTGCTTCAGGATGAGGCGGCCCATGATCCCAGCGATGACATCCAGGACGTCGATATCCATACCAACCTCGATCATTGGCTTGAGAAGCTCAACGAGAAACAGCGTGAGGTGGTCGAGCGTCGGTTCGGTTTGCATGGCTATGAGCATTCGACGCTGGAGCGCGTGGCGCAGGAGCTTGGTGTGACGCGCGAGCGGGTACGGCAGATCCAGATGGACGCGTTGCGCCGGCTGCGCGATATCCTAGAGAAAGAAGGGTTTTCGCTCGAGTCGTTTTTCAAGTGAGCGGGGGGTTGGCTGTGCTCCCAAGCTCCCAGGATGACCTCATGACCAAGGCTCGTTCTCAGTTATTGGCTGGGCTGTTTTGGACGCCCGTTGTGCCTACCGCTGATCGGTCTTCTGGCGCTAAATATCCATAAAAAATAAAAGGTTATGGATTGCGGTCGTTGGCCTTGCTGAGTTGACATAGATCAGCTAAACCGGGGTCAAACGCCACACTCGGCCCTGTCCGCTGGCCTGCTTTGCCTTGACATTACGCAATCGATCCAGTCTTATTGCGCGGTCAGGTGCCACGGGGCGGCACACCATCAACATATCGGGCTGGAGTGCCCAGTCACCTCTCTTTTTCCCAGCCTGTTTGGGGGGTCTATGGAAGCCACAGCCGACTATGCAGCGGAGCGAAAATACGACTTTGAGGTCGTCCGCTGGTTTACGATCATGGCCGTCGTCTACCTGGTGGTAGGGGCCGGCGTCGGTGTCTATATCGCGTCCGAGCTCGCTTGGCCGTTTCTGAATTTTGATAATCCTTACATCTCTTTCGGTCGGCTTCGGCCCGTACACACCAATGCGGTGATCTTCGCCTTCGGCGGCTGTACCCTGATGGGTACTGCGTTCTACACGGTCCAGCGCACCTGCGGCGTCAGCCTCTGGAGCAACAAGCTGGCCTGGTTCACCTTCTGGGGCTGGAACCTCATCATCGTCCTGGCGGTGATCACGCTGCCCCTGGGCTTCACTCAGTCGAAAGAGTATGCCGAGCTTGAGTGGCCGATCGATATCCTGATCGCCGTGGTCTGGCTGGCGTTCACCTTCAACTTCATCATGACCATCGCCAACCGGAAGTCATCGCACATCTATGTGTCGAACTGGTTCTTCCTGGGCATGATGGTGATGATCGTCTATTTGCACGTCGTCAACAGCCTATCGATCCCGGTCGGGCTGATGAAATCTTACAGTCTGTTCTCCGGCGTGCAGGACGCGATGATCCAGTGGTGGTGGGGCCATAACGCGGTCGGCTTCTACCTCACGGCTGGCTTCCTCGGCATCATGTATTACTTCGTGCCGAAGCAGGCGAATCGCCCAATTTACTCTTATCGGTTGTCCGTCATCCATTTCTGGGCGCTGATGTTCGGTTACGTCTGGCTCGGCGCGCACCATCTGCAATATACCGCGCTACCAGACTGGACCGGTTCGCTGGGTGCTGCGGTGTCGCTCGCAATGATCATCCCATCCTGGGGTGGCGCGGTGAACGGCATGATGACCCTCTCGGGCGCTTGGGATAAATTGCGCACCGACTACGTGATGCGCTTTCTGATCATCGCGCTGGCCTTCTATGCCATGTCGACCTTCGAAGGGCCGGTGATGTCACTGAAGACCGTCAACGCCCTCTCGCACTACACCGATTGGACCATCGGTCATGTTCATTCCGGCGCCTTGGGCTGGGTTGCGGGTATCTCGATCGGTGCGATCTACCATCTGATGACGCGCTTGTGGCATACCGAGATGTGGTCCGAAAAGCTGGTTAACCTGCACTTTTGGACGGCCACCATTGGCACCGTCATCTATGTGGTCGCCATGTGGGTATCCGGCATCATGCAAGGCCTGATGTGGCGTGCCTATGACGAATACGGCACCCTGGCCTACACCTTTGTCGAATCGGTCGCCGCCATGCATCCCTACTACGCGATGCGTGCGGTTGGCGGTGGCATCTTCCTGTTCGGGGCGATTGTCATGTTGTTTAACGTGCTGATGACGGTGCGTAAATCCGTGACTGCGGGGAGTCTGCGTGAGGCGCGGGGCACGCCAGCCGTAGCTGCCGCCTAAGCCTAATCGCAACCGCCGAATCCCGAGGAGTAAAGGTTAAATGGCTGATAAAAACACACCACCAAAAGGAATCCAGGAGCGCTTGGAGCGCAACATCTGGGGGCTGCTGATCGTGACCGCGATCGTGCTCTCGGTGGGTGGCATCGTCGAGATCGTCCCGCTCTTCTATTTGAAGAGTACTGAGGAAGCTAACCGGTTTCCTGAGATCGTTTGGCAGGAGGCCGGGAGTACGCCTATTGTGTCGGTGACCTACGAAACCGATGAGCAGGGTAATCCGCTGCGATTCAAGACCGATGAGCAGGGCAACTTCATGCGGAAAGCTAATGGCGAATTGGTTCAAGACCCGCGTCGTGGTATCCCTCGAGCCATCGAAACCAGTTGGAACTGGAAGCCCGGTGATGGCATCCGCCCTTATACGGCCTTGGAGTTGGCCGGGCGAGACATCTACCAACGCGAGGGCTGTTATCTCTGTCATTCACAGCAGGTGCGGCCATTCCGTGATGAACGCGAGCGTTATGGCCATTATTCATTGGCATCGGAATCGATGTTTGATCATCCCTTCCAATGGGGCTCCAAGCGCACGGGGCCGGATATGGCCCGCCTAGGCGGTAAGTATTCCGATGAATGGCAACGCCAGCACCTGCGTGATCCCCGCTCGGTGGTGCCAGAATCGGTGATGCCCGGTTATCCCTGGCTGGATGAGGAGCGCATTAAACCGAGTAAGATTCAGCGTCACATGAAGGGCCTACGTGCGATTGGCGTACCCTATAGCGATGCCGATATCGAGGCGGCTACAGGGCTGTTGCATGGCAAGACGGGTATGGACGCCATGGTGGCTTACCTGCAAGTCCTGGGCACCATGGCAAAGCTCGATCCTGGAGTGGTCTATCGTGAGTAGCCTCTCGGACTATTTCGAGACCGATTGGGCAGCGATGACGGCAACCGACTGGGTCGGGACGATTCTCACGGTTGTGATCTTCGCGCTTTTGGTCGTGGCCTACTTCCAGGTCTTTCGGCCAAAAAATCGGGACAAGCTCGAAGCCAGGAAGCACATCCCGTTTGAAGATGATCACGAGGACCTCGGAGATAACGATGGCCGACCATAACCCCTTTCCAGGCGAAAACAACACGGGTCACTTTTGGGACGACAACATCCGTGAGCTGAACAATCCGCCGCCGAAGTGGTGGATGATTGCACTTTGGGCGTCGATCGCCTGGTTTGTCCTTTACGGCATCCTCTACCCGATGTACCCAGTCTTGCCCTGGCAATCTCAAGAAGGCGGCGGGTTTACCAAGGGTATTCTTGGCTGGACCTCCATCAAGGAGTTCGAGCAGGGTATGGAACAGGTCGCGGAGGTGCGCGCCCAGTATGAGACCCAAATTGCCAGTATGACGCCGGAACAGATCCTGGCTGATCCGGGTCTGACGCAGTACACCCTGGCATCGGCAAAGGTTCTGTTTGGCGATTACTGCGCAGCTTGTCACGGCAGCGGTGGTCAGGGGAATCCAGGCTATCCGGTCTTGGCCGATGACGATTGGCTCTACGGCGGCTCGCTCGACAAGATCGTTGAGACCATCACCAATGGCCGCAAGGGGGCGATGACGGCCCACAAAGACATCTTGACCGAGGCCGAAGTCGATCAGTTGTCTCAATTCACGGTCGACTTGGCCAACGATGGCGAAGGTAGTGAGGCTGGCTGGGCGCTGTTCAACGAGAAAGGCTGTACGGCCTGTCATGGCCAGGCGGCAGACGGCATCCTGGCGGAGCTGCCGGATGGAACCATCGTCACTGTAGGGGCGGCAAACCTGACCGATAGCATTTGGCGTTTTGAGCCTGGTGGCTATGAGAGTGCGAAGCACACGATTCGCTACGGCGTGAATCAACCTGGTGTTGAGCAAACCCGGGATGCGGTGATGCCGGCCTTTGGTGGCTCGGTCGGAAATCTTGAAGGCAAGCTCGAGCCGGACCAGATCAAAAAGCTGGCCGTCTACGTCTACAGCTTGGGTGGTGGTCAGTAGCAGCCCGAGGTCATCTGTCATCCTGATCTACTGTGCCAAGGATGGCTCTGCGCAGTGGATATGACGCCGACGTGGATCGAGGCGCGGGATCTGTGATCGCCTGCTCTGACGCAACGACTAAAATCAGATGAAAGGGAGGATGACATGCACCTAGATGCGGTGTTTTGGGGGTCCATCATCAGCGTGGGGCTCGCCATCATCATCATTGGCTATTTGGTCTTTAAGGTGATCAGGCTGATGCATGAAGATGCAGAACGACATAAGAGCGAGCAACAGTAACGCTGGGTTGTGCCCTAATCGGTGTCGAGGAGGGTAAGGGACCGGAAAAGGGGGATAGGACATCCCCCTTTTTTCTGCTGTCATGTCGAGCTTGGCGCGTTGGTCTGACCCGATACTGATGCTAAGGCTCATGGCGCGATACTCTGCCGAAAGAGAAGTCGTCCATGATCAGGGGTAAGGGCAGCAAGGCTAGGTTCTAGCGCGTGCGAAACTGGTGTTGTACTTATGAATGAGACTCCCGCGCGCGGCGCTCGCGCCGCGATGGACGAACTCTATGCCGAGGCCCATCACTGGGAGGTCAATACCGGCGGGGAGACCATCCACGCAAAGCGCATGCCCGGCAGGTGGCGTCGTTTCAAATGGCTCGCGTCCTCGGTCTGGCTGATCTTTTTCCTCGGTCCCTATCTGCGTTGGAACGGCAGTCAGGCGGTGCTGTTCGATATCCCGAACCGGAAGTATCACTTGTTCGGGGTGACCGTCTTGCCGCAAGACTTCTGGATGCTCTCGCTGCTGTTGCTGTTCTTCGCGATCCTGCTCGCCGTGGTCACGGCATTGGTGGGCCGAGCCTATTGTGGCTACTTCTGTTTTCAAACGGTGTGGACAGATGTCTTCACCTGGATTGAAGAGAAGCTGGAGGGCAGCCCGCCGCAGCGGCGCAAGCTCGACAAGGCGCCGATGGGTTTACGGAAGCTGCGGATCAAGGTCGTTAAGCACGGGATTTGGCTGCTGATCGGGTTTCTCACAGGCTTCAGCTTTGTTGCTTGGTTCTATGGTGCCTGGCCTTTATGGCGGGATTTCTTCGTCGGCAACGCTAATGTTGCGGTCTACGCCTCAGTGGCTCTGTTCACCTTTGGCACCTACCTATTGGCTGGTTGGCTCCGAGAGCAGGTCTGCTTTTGGCTCTGCCCCTATGCGCGCATCCAAGGCGTGATGCTCGATAAGTCCACTATCGTGCCGGCCTATGATGAGGTGCGTGGTGAGCCTCGCGGACGGCTGCAGAAGGGACAGGCCGGCACAAATCCGACCGTTGGCGACTGTGTTGACTGCAATCAGTGCGTTGCGGTCTGCCCCACTGGGGTCGACATCCGCAATGGGCAGCAGGAAGGCTGCATTACCTGTGGCCTTTGTATCGATGCTTGCGATGCCGTCATGGATAAGGTCGGCAAGCCGCGGGGTCTGGTCCGTTATGCCTCACTCGATGAGATTGAGGGTAAACCGGTCAAGCCGATGCTGATGCGAGCGCGAGTTTGGGTCTATACGGGGATCTTGGCGCTGGCGCTGGCGGGGATCATGTACGGTCTTTCCAGTCTTGAGGCGATTGAGGTCAAGGTCTTGCACGAGCGGGCTCCGCTCTTCGTGCAACTCTCAGATGGTTCGGTGCAAAACAAGTACACCCTGAAGGTGTTGAACAAGAGCGAGCAGGATCTGACCGTGCGCATCAGTGCGGAGACTTCGGTGCCGATCACCTTGGTGGGGGCTGAAGAGCCCTTAGTCACGCGGTCTGGCGAGGTGACGCCCATGATCGTCTTCGTCAAGATCAAGCGCGCGGATCTCCCTGGAGAAACCCTGCCGATTACCTTCCATGCCACAACCACGCTTGGCGCTAACACGGCGATTACCGCAGAGCGTGAGAGTGCATTCTTCGGCCCTGCGCGCTGAGCTGGAGCCCGAGAGCCCGACCCCAACTGCGCGTTTTATGTCATCCGAAACGGTGGACGAAACAATGAGTGAAGTATCAACGGCATCGGTCGGTCAGGGTGCCGAGTCGGCCTGGCGCAGCCCCTGGCTCAGGGGCTGGATTGGCCTGGTCGTGGTTGTCTTGGTGGTGAATGCAACCATGATCACACTGGCATTCGTGACGAATCCCGGTCTCGTGGTCGACGATTATTACGAGCGCGGGCGTGATGTGGAGCGCAGCCTGATGACAAGGCGCGCGGAAGCGCCAGGCTGGACGATGAGCTTGGATACACCGGCGGATGTCGCGGTAAAAAGGCCGACGATGGTGCGCTTCCATGTCGTTGACTCGGTCGGCCAGCCAGTGCGTCCGGACCAGGTGACCTATTACGCCTATCGCCCCTCGGACCCTTCGGCCGACTTCTCCTTGCCCATGGTGGAAGAGGCGCCCGGACGCTACGCTGCGGAGGTCACCTTTGGGCTCGCGGGTCTCTGGGATACCTTGGTTGCCGCCCAGACCAATGGCCAGGAGGTGGCTTTCGACCAGCGCATTGGAGTGGCTGATCATTAGCAGCCTCGTCCGTGATTGAGGTGAGGCAGCGGTCCATCGTTGGCTCAGTCTCGGCAATGTCAGTTCAGGTTGGATCTGATGGTCTGACGGGGGACCGCTGCTTCCACTGTGGTCTGCCGCTTGCGGGCACTGAAGCCCTGACCGCAAGCGTTGCCGGCGGCGAGCGCGGCTTCTGTTGCATTGGCTGCAAGTCGGTCTGCGAGGCTATCTATGCCGCCGGCCTCGATGGCTTCTATCGGCGCACGCCCCAAGGCGAGGTGCTCGGACCCCCGCCCGAGCCGCCGAAACAGCTTGCGCTCTACGACCTGGATGCAGTCCAGTCCGCCTATCTCGATACCAGCGCTGATCTGCGCGAGATCAACCTGCATGTCGAGGGTATTCACTGCGCGGCCTGTGTCTGGCTGATCGAGACCGGGCTCAGCAAGATGCCTGGCGTCGAGGAGGCGCGGGTCAATCTCACTGGTCGCCGGCTGCGCCTGAAGTGGGATAACTCGCGCCAGCGGTTGTCGAGCCTACTGGGCCGGCTGGGCGAGATCGGCTACGCGGCGGTGCCCTTCGATCCTGAGACTGCCGAGGGTGCTTTGAAGCGGGGTAACCGCGCGCTCCTCTTCCGCATGGCGTTTGCCGCCTTCGCGGCGATGAACCTGATGTGGGTCTCGATCGCGCTCTATGCGGGGGCCGACGAGGGTGAATTCCGCGGTCTCTTCCACTGGATCGGCTTCGCCATCGCCACCCCGACGCTGATCTACTCTGGCTGGCCGTTCTATCGCGGCGCCTGGCTTGGTCTGCGGCAGGGCGCCCTGACCATGGATCTGCCGATCGCGATCGGCGCCTCGATCACCTACCTGTACTCGCTCTATGTGACGGTCGGCGGCCAAGGCCATGTGTACTGGGATACGGTGGTCAACTTTCTGTTCGTGATCCTGGTCGGGCGTTTCCTGGAGGCGATGTCTAAGCGTCAGGCGATGGCCTCGACCCAGCGTCTATTGGATCTGCAACCGAAGATCGCCACCGTCCTGCGCGACGGCGAGGAAGTCGTGGTACCGATCCGGGCGGTCTCCAGGGGCGATATCCTGCTGGTGCGCCCCGGCGAGACCATCCCCGCCGATGGCGTGGTCAGTGAGGGGCGCAGCGAGGTCAACGAGGCCATGCTCACTGGCGAGTCCGAGCCGGTCAAGCGTGGCATCGGCGATGCGGTCGCAGCGGGCACCCTGAATGGCGCCGGCGTGCTCGAGGTGCGGGTCAGCGGTCTGCTGCGCGATACCGCGCTCGGACGTATCATCCGGCTGGTCGAGGATGCCCAGTCGAGTAAGGCGCCGATCCAGTCACTGGCCGATCGGATCGTGCCCTGGTTCGTCGCGCTCACCATCGGTCTGGCCCTGACCACCTTTAGCCTCTGGATCGGCCGTGATCTGGAGACGGCGCTGATGGCGGCGACCTCGGTGCTGATCATCACCTGTCCCTGCGCCTTCGGACTGGCGACGCCGATGGCGATCGCGGTAGCCTCCGGGCTCGGTGCTCGACACGGCATCCTGATCAAACAGGGCGCGGTGCTGGAGACACTCTCCGCGATTGACCATTTCGTGTTCGATAAGACTGGCACCCTGACCGAGGGGCGCCCGGAAGTCATTCAGGTTCAGACCTTGGTGGCTGACCCCGTCGGGCCATGCGCGCAGGCTCGGTCATCGGAGCCGGACGCTCCAGCGGCATTGGCGAAGCCGAGTGATCGCGGGGCGGTTGTTGAGCCAGCTGGGCTGGATGAGCTTGGAAAGTCGGCTGAGTGCGATGAGCTAGACGCTCTAGGTGAGCAGGCCGAACTGGAGGCGGGCTGGCAGCGTTGGTCGGCCGTTGTGGCGTTCGCTCATGCTCAACCTGAATTATTGCGGCTGGTGGCGGCGCTAGAGCGGGTCTCCGAGCATCCCTTGGCGCGCGCGGTGGTGCGCCTGGCGAAAGGCGCTGGGATCGGGCTGGGAACGGCTGAGGTGCGCGGCGTGCAGGTTGAGCCTGGCGCGGGGATCAGTGGCAACGTTGATGGGCGCCGGCTGGTGATCGGGACAGGCGAGTGGCTGCGCGAGAACGGTATTGACTGCCAGGCGCCGGCGGCAACTGAGAATCCCGCCGCCCCTCTCGGCACCACCTTGCACTGCGCCATCGACGGGGTCGAGCGCCTGCGGCTGCTGGCGGCCGATCGCTTGCGCGCGGATGCCGTCGAGGTTGTGCAACGGTTGCAAGCCGATGGGATTCGCGTCACGCTGCTGACCGGTGATCGCGAGGCAGTCGCGCGCCGCATCGCCGCGCAGCTGGGCACGATTGAAGTGATCGCCGATGTTCGCCCCGAGGATAAGGACCGAGTGATCGCCGACCTGCAACGGCGTGGCGAGCGGGTGGCGATGGTCGGTGATGGCATCAACGACGCCCCAGCCCTCGTCCGTGCAGATGTTGGTATCGCCGTTGGCAGTGGCACCGATGTGTCAATCGCGAGTGCCGACATCGTCTTAATGAGCGCTGAGCTCATGCGCGTGCGCGATGCCGCTGCGCTGTCTCGACGCACCCTAAGGACCATTCGGCAGAACATCGGGCTCTCGATTCTCTACAATCTGATCATGGTGCCCTTGGCGATGGCGGCGTTGATCACGCCCCTGGTTGCGGCGATCTCGATGCCGCTGAGTTCGCTGGCGGTGATTGGTAACTCGGCGCGCTTGCGGGGCCTGTTCAAGCAGGGGACCCGACAGCTGCCGTCTCGAAGCAACCTCAGAGGTTAGCCAATGGAAGTCATTTATGGCCTGATTCCCGGCATGCTGCTACTCGGGCTGGTGGCGGTGGGGGTGCTGTTCTGGGCCGCGCGCAGCGGTCAGTTCGATGATCTGGAGGGGGATGGCCAGCGTATCCTCATGGACGAGGATGCCGATGTTGGGGAGAGCGAGGATGCACGGCGCTTCCCAGACGCGGAGACCGATCGGCACAGTTCGGCGAGGCAATCGGCTGTCGACGGGCAGCGCGAACAGGGGTGAGCTTGCCTTTTGGTGGGTCTTTGGCGGCACAGCATCCCTGCGGGTTTAGCCCTCGCCTCGCCGCCCGCGGGCGGCGGCGACAGCGCTCTGTATCCTGACCAACAGGGCTACTTGACGCTACCAAATGAGTGGTCGACGGCGCCGGCCGGCGGCTTCAGTCCAGCCAACCGGCAACCTTGCGCCACGGGACCGCCCGGCAAGAGTTCGTAGAGATGTTTGAGGCCGCCGCGCTCGTGAAAATGCTCATCAAGGGCGTCATGGAGCGCGCGCGTGTTGGGCTGCTCGTCTTTGGCGAAATAGGCCTGCAGTGCTTGCACAAGCTCCCAGATGTCATCGCTCAGCGTCAGCCCTTCGCTGCTGGCCTGTCGTTCGGCATCCTCAGGGCTCCAATCCGTCGGAGCCTGCGGGAAGCGCGGGTCATGGTTGGCCGCACCTGGATTCATGATGTCGCGCATTGTCTCTGCCATCGGTGGTTCTCCTCATCGCTGCTGAGAGTGTTGTCTGTCGACATCTACGCGATGCCTTGGCGCAGGTCAAGTCGTCTTCTGTCGCTTCTCTTGGGTTCGGGGCTAGTGCCTCTGCATGATTCCGGCTTACCATCTTCCCCAGAGGACGCGGGTGCGTCACGGAGAAGCCGACCATAGACGGAGAGCCGTATGGATTCTAAGAACCTTGTCTTGCCCGGTGCTGAGGTGGCGCTCTTCGCTGATAAAGCGGCGGTCGCCAAGGCAGCGGCCGAACACATTCTGGCGGCTGCTCAGGTCGCTATTCAGCGCCATGGCCGATTCCGGCTTTGTTTGGCCGGTGGCACCACGCCGACGGCAGCCTATGCGTTGTTGGCGGATGCAGGAGCGGATTGGTCCCGCTGGTGGATCTACCACGGCGATGAACGTTGCCTTCCGGTTGCAGACCCGGAGCGCAATAGCCTTGCGGCCGACCAGGCTTGGTTAGCTCGGGTGCCGGTGCCCCGAGCGCAGGTCTTCGCCATCCCTGCTGAGCTTGGAGCCGAAGTGGCTGCCGAGGCCTATGAGCGCATCCTGAAGTCGTCACTGCCGTTTGATCTGACACTGCTTGGCATGGGCGAGGACGGCCATACCGCGAGCCTGTTTCCCGGCCGAACGATGCCTGAAGAGCGACTCGCCATGCCCGTGCATGAGGCGCCCAAGCCGCCACCAGAGCGCGTTTCGCTGACCATGCGCGCCTTGTCACAGAGCGAACAGTTGTTGATCCTGGTGACCGGGGCTGGTAAAGCGGATGCGATCGAGGCTTGGTCAGAGGCGAAGCCACTGCCGATCGCCCAGGTGGCGGCGGCAGCGACAAGTCGGCTGTTGATCGATCGCGCGGCGGCGGCCGCGCTGATCTGACCAAGGGGGTTAGAAGGCGGGGCCAGGCTCCTTGCCGAGCTTTTTCAGGATGACCGCGAGCGGGCAAAAGCCGGTGAAGGCTGACTGCAGCAGGTTGAGCCCAACGAAGCCAGTGAACCAGAGCCACAGTGGGCTGAGCGTTGCAGCCAGGATGGCGGAAATCAGCACAAAGGCGCCAGCGACTGCGAAGACAATACGTTCGATACTCATCTTAATGAACCTCAGAGGGACAGCGTGATTCAGGCATTGAGCCGTAGTCTATTGAAGCGGGGTTTGTTCCCGCAAGCCCGCAAGCATCCAGGCTGTTGCCACTGTGGATGGCACTGGCGGGCATCTGCTCGTTTGAGCCCTGTCTGAAGCCGATGTTGGCAACCGAATTATCGCCGCTGGCGGATCTGCTCGACCCCGCTGCCTATCCGCATCCGGTTGATCGAGTCGAAGGCCTGTCGACGCATATCTCGCAGCTGTTCTTGGCTGGCGACTTTGTCTACAAGCTCAAGCGGCCTGTATCGCTTGGGTTTGTCGATTTCTCGACCCTGGGACGGCGGCGTTTCTACTGCGAAGAGGAGCTGCGGCTCAATCGGCGGCTTGCGCCGCAGCTCTATCTCGGGGTGGTGGCCGTGGTGCGCGTTGGCGATCGGATACGCATCGATGGGCAGGGCGAGGTGATCGACTATGCCGTCCGGATGCGTCGTTTCCCTCAGCAGGCGTTGCTTACTGAATATCCGCTCAATGAGGTGCTGATCGATCGTCTGGCTGAGCGCGTTGCTCGCTTCCATGCCAGTTTAGCTCCAGCGCCGCCAAACACCCCATACGGCGATCCGCTCGCCATCTTGGCTCCGATGCGTGACAACTTTGCGCCGTTGCGCGCAGCGCTTGCGCGCTGCGATGATCCTCAAGGCGTGCTCAGTCACCGCTTGCAGCGATTGGAGCGCTGGACGCAAAAACGCTTTGCCTTTCTACGTCCGGTGATCGAGCAGCGACGGCGCGAGGGCTTCATTCGTGAATGTCATGGCGATATGCATCGCGGCAATGTTGTCGTGCTCGATGGGCAGCCGGTCATCTTCGATTGCATCGAGTTCAATGCGAGCCTGCGATGGATCGACACCATGAGCGAGGTTGCCTTTTTGACCATGGACTTGGCTGAGAGTGGCGACAGCAGTTTTGCGAGACGGCTGCTCAACGGCTACCTCGAAGTCAGCGGCGATTACGCGGGTCTGCGTCTGTTGCGTTTTTATCAGGTCTACCGCGCGCTGGTGCGGGCCAAGGTCTGCGCGATCCGAATCCTGCAGGCTGATCCGGCGCAGACAACCAGGCCCAGCTCGCCCTGCGGATCAACGCCTTCCGACGCGGCTGGCGCTTCGAGTGCTTCACCGGATGGCTCATCTGATCCGCGTGAGTGCGATCCCCGTGCGGGCGATCCCAGTGCGCGGGCCGCTCTGTGCCACTATCTCGCGCTTGCCCAAACCTGCACGGGTCGCCATCAGCCCAAGCTCTTTATCACCCATGGCTTCTCTGGGAGTGGCAAGACCTGGATCGGCAATCGCTTGCGCGAGCATCTGCCGATCATCCAAATTCGCTCGGATGTCGAGCGGAAACGGTTGTGCGGAGTGGCGCCCCAGGGGCAACCTTCGGTGCAGCAGCGCGCACAACTTTACACTGCTGAGGTCAGTGAGCAGACCTATGCGCGGCTGCTTGCGCTCGCAAGGGAGTTGGTCGAGGCCGGGTTCAGTATCCTAGTCGATGCGACCTTCCTGCAGTATCAGCAGCGAGCCGCTTTCCGCGTCCTTGCGCAGAGATTGAACTGTCCTTTCCGCATCCTCGTGATGCAGGCACCGATGCACCTCCTGCGCGAGCGAATCAATGCTCGTAGCCATGAAGGTGCTGATGCCTCGGATGCTGATATCGATGTCCTCAGCTTGCAGATCGCGAGCCGTGAGCCATTGACCGATGCCGAGCACCAACAGGCTGTGTTTCTCAATAGTGAAGCGCCGATGCAGATCGAGGCCTTGCTCGCGCATGTTGCGGGCGATCAGGGGCGCAGGGGCTCGGGGGGCTCACCCTTGAGGGTTGGTTCTCATGCAGGGTCGTAATCGGAGCCAGCTCTTCATCGGCTTTGAGCAGCTGCTTCGAGCACTCGAGGCCGATGGCTTGCTAAGCCTCGCGCAGCCTGAGCGGCCAGAGGCGATGCGTGAGCTGCTCGAGAAGCGTCTCAATCCGTTGCTCGATGCCTTTCTGCTCGAGTCGCAACCTCAGGTTGAGGCCTACGCGACGGTATTGATTGCCGATATTCGCGGGTTTACTGCGCTGATGTCGTCGCTGCCGATGGCGACCATGCTCGAGGTTCTGAATCGCTGGTTCGCGTCGATGACCGAGATTATCCAGCGGTTCGATGGTGCGGTTGATAAATTCATTGGTGATGCCGTGATGGCCCTGTTCGGGCTTCCACAGGCGCGTGCTGATGATGCGGTGCGGGCGTTGGCCTGTGCGGCAGAGATGCAGCGGGCCATGTTGATGCTGAATCAGGATTCGCGGGAGCGTGGACTGCCCGAGATCTTCGCGGGCATTGCGGTGAATACCGGCAGCTTGGTGGCAGGGAGTTTCGGCGCAACAGCGCATAGCGAATATACGGTAATCGGTGATGTGGTGAATCTGGCATCGCGCATGGAATCCTTTGCGCTGCGCGGACAGGTGCTGATGAGTGAGGCAACCCGTGCCGCCGCGGGAGATCTGATCGAGGTTGGTAACGTCAACGTCGTGCGCTTCAAAGGGATTCGCCATCCGGTCCAGCTCTATGAGCTGCTCGGTGTCGATGCTCCGGAACATCGATTGGTGGTACCGCCGATTGAGGTGCGCCGTTCACCACGCATCCGCGTGAGCCTAGATGCGATCTTCCGCCAGGTCGACGGGCACTTCATCCACCCGGAGCCGATCCCGGGTCTGATCAACGATATCGGCTACTTTGGTCTGCGTGCCGATCTTCCGTTCGGTCTCCCAGATGCATCAGACGTGCTGATCAGTCTGTCGCCTCAGCAGGGATTGCCTGATGTCGGTGATCTCTATGCAAGGGTGGTGCAGACAGCTCCTTGGGCCGGCCGTTTCCGCACCAGCTTAGAGCTCAGCGCCTCGGATGCCTCATCGCTGCAGCGCCTCAAGGATCTGATTGACGAGTCGCTCTGGCGCCACTGATGCGCTGGCTCGGGCTGGTGAGCCCTGTCTAGTCCTGGTTCTCGCGCAGCAGATAGAGTTCGACTCGGCGGTTGCGTTGTCGGCCAGCCTCGCTGTCATTGGAGGCGACGGGGGTGGTCGAGCCCAAGCCTGTTGTGCTCAGTCGCTCCGGTTCAATCCCGCGCGCGATCAGCGCCTCGCGAACGGCGATGGCCCGTTGCGCTGAGATCCGAAGGTTGGTGTCGGTGCTTCCAGAGCTATCCGTATGGCCTTTAATCTGCACTCTGAGATCCGGATGCTGATCCAGGATCTCGGCAATGTGGGAGAGGATAGGCTCGGCCTCGGTGGGTAGTTGGGCGCTGCCGCTGGAAAAGCGGATGTTGTCGCCGCTCAGGTTGATCAAGAGACCAGCATCCGTTAGCTGAGCGCCGAGCGCTGCAAATGGCGCGTGGAAGTCTTGCACCTGCTCGGAGGCTTGCGCTATCGCATCCGCGGCTTGCGCACTGGCTTCGGTATTGGCGAGCGCCTTGTCTGAGGTCGCTGGTGGATCATGTCTGGCTGCCAACAGCCGTTCGACCTCGGCGCGGCTTTGGATGGTCGCGATCAGCTTGTCCTGCAACTCGAGGATGGCGGCCTCTTTTGTGGCAACCAGGGCGTCATGGCTGTTCTTGAGGGCTTTGATCTCGGCTTGTGCCGCATCCAATGCCCGGGAAAGGTGGTCTGTGGGCGTATCGAGATTGCGGTTGACGCTGGGCTGGGTCGGATGCTTGAGGCCGATCGCCTGTTGCAGTTGCTGGCAATGATGATTGGAGAGCAGATAAACCGTAATAAACGCTGCGAATAGGAGCCAAAACAAGGGCTTCCAGATCGATTGAGATGATCCCGACACGTCAACATCCTCCCGGATTCGTCGCCCTCTGACGCTGGCGCGATCTTGTTGGCTTAGCAGCTGAGAACCGGGCCAGGCGACCGCCGCGAGTCGAGCACGTCTGGCATTGCGCCGATGAACCGCAGACAGCGCAGATTGAAGCGAACTAAAGTCATTAAAAACAATGGCTTGTCGAGAATGTTAAGCTCGCCCCAAGGCGCGCAGGAATTGGCTGGAGTGCTTGAGCTTCTAAACCGCAGATGGCGCAGATGCGCGCAGATGAAAATATTATAAAACAAGGCCCTAGCAGGTTTAGCAAGGTCGCCCAACAGGTGAGGCAGTGATGACCGGCCGCGTATTGAAATCTCTGCGTTAATCTACGAGATCCGCAGTTGAAAGACTCTTCATGGGGTTGAGCATGCCTGCCGCTACAAACGCTGGCTTGGGGCCAGAGCCAGAGCCGCAGCTATTATGCCGTTTTCTGCGGGATCGGGCATTGATCGACTCGATGTGATGAGGTGAAGACGCCGCTGAGTCATCGACGCGTCATGCCCACCGTTGGCGAGCAGTGCAGGTGCTAGCAGGGCCGGCTGAGGTTCGTGAGTCAGAGTGAGTGGGCGAACGGCAGGTTGCGGCAGCGGGCTAGGCCGAGATTAACGGGCCAAGCGCGCGAGACGCGATTGGTAGCGTCGCATCACCAGCAGGTGGGCGACGGCCTGCGTGAGCCGGTAGAGAGACCAGGGGATGGCCGGAGCGTAATCATGGATGGCGGTCATGGTGTAGCGCCCATCCAGCAGGGTCTGGAATTCGAAGCGGGCGCGACCCTCGCCAGGACGGACGAGCAGTCCATCGACGATCTCGTAGATCTGGCGCTCGGTTGTGCTTTCAGCGGCCATGTGGCGGAGCCTGAGCAACTGCAGGCGAGGGAGTCGTGACCAGACCTCGACATCGCCATTGTCATGGACCTGACTGTGGACCAGTGGCCAACAGCAGTCGCCAAGCCAGCGAAAATAGTTACCGGCCAGCCAGGCGGCGCTCTGGCCGGGCGGCAGGATGGCGCGTTGGATCGAACGCACCAGCGATTGCTCGCGCATGACCTCGCGATCCTGCTCCTTGAGGTGTTGGCGCGGGCTCGGCAGCAGACGGCCGGTGGTCGGGTCGATACTCGCCTCGAGTGCCGCGCGAAAACCCAAGGCCTGGGGTTCGATCGCCTGTTGCACCGGGTTGTCGCGCATTCGGGTATCCTGCGGCAAGCTCTCGACGATGGCGCCGACCATCGCCGCTGGTGCGCCGCTGATTGCCCGCGCCGTCAAGGAGGCAAGCCCGACTGGCAGTGCTGGCACCTTGATGAAGTGCCGCCGGAGACCCAAGGCATCCGTGGTTTCGCGCAGCATCGCCTCATAGCTGAGCGACTCGGCGCCGCCGATGTCAAAGGCTCCGCGAAAGCGCTCGGGCTCTTCCAGGCAATGGAGGATGGCCCGCAGCAGGTCAGATAGCGCGATCGGGCGCGTCGAGGAGTTCGCCGCTGGGGGCAGCAGGAGCAGGGGGAGGCGCCGGACAAGATCGAGCAGCAGTCGAGGCCCGGTGCCGCCGGGCCCCATGACCAGACTTGCGCGCAGGGCCGTTACGGGTGTGCCTCGAGAGCCGAGCACCATCTCGACCTCGCGACGGCTCCACAGTAGCGGTGAGAAGCGGAAGCTCTCCGGCATCACGCCGCTGACGAAGACGATCTGCTTGACAGCGTTGGCGGCAGCAGCATGCGCGAAGTTGTCGGCCAAAACCAGGTCCATGTCTCGCGGGCTAGCCTGTGTGAGCCGAGAGGAGGGCGCGAGTGAGTGGACGAGATAGACCGCATAGTCGATATCGGCGAGCCCCTTGATCAGCGCACTCGAACAAAAGAGGTCGCAATGGCGCCACTGGATGAGTCCGGCTGGATCGGGCGAGCGCGCTCTGGCTGGTGATCGCGTCAGCGCAACGACCTCGAAGCGCTCAGCGAGCAGCGGACAGAGGGCGGTGCCGATAAAGCCGCTGGCGCCGGCAATGGCAACACGGGGTTTGGGAGGATGATCAGTCATGAACGAGAGATAAGAATGAGCGACTTTTGCGGTCGGGTGCGAGCACTGGGCATCATCCCAGCACTCTCGAGTCTAGCATTGGCCCTGCGCAGGGCGTAGCAACAAGGCCAAGCAACAAGAACAAGGCCAAGCAACAAGGCTGGGCGGCCAGGCCAAGCAAGAACACCAGGCGCTGGCTGGTCACTGCCAAGGATGGGGGTTGGAGCTTGAAAACGGCGTTCGACTCGCAACCTCAGAGTCAGGCGACGGCGCGCTACGTTTCGATCAGGCCTTATAAGACCTCTGAACCAAGCATCCGAACCAACCGTCTGAACCAACCGTCTAAACATACTGGGTAAGCAAGTACTGGAGACCCGCCGATGATTTCTAATGAGATGGCCTCGCGCATCAATGCGCAGATCAACCGAGAGCTGTTCTCTGCCTATTTTTACCTCGGTCTGTCCGCACAGGCCGACAGCAGCAATCTGACTGGGACGGCGGCCTGGTTCATGGCAAAGCATGGCGAAGAGATGGCGCATGCCTTGAAAATGTATCGGTACCTGCTCGATCAGGATGCCAGGGTTCAGCTGGAGGCAGTATCAGCGCCCCCGTCGCAGACTTCCGGGATCATGGACATGTTTGAGCGGACCCTAAGCCATGAGCGCAGCGTGACCAGCGCGATCAACGACTTGGTCGATCATGCGGCGCAGGAAAAGGATCATGCGACACACATCTTTCTGCAGTGGTTCGTGACCGAACAGATCGAGGAAGAGGCGACCGTCAACGACATCTTGGGCCGTCTCAGACTGTTCGGAGATCAGGGTCAGGGACTGCTGATGATCGATAATGAGCTTGCAGCCGCGGCCAAGAAGATCAGCTCAGCAGCGCCAGCGGCGGTTGCCTAAGACTTTGCCAAGACGCTGATCATGCCCAAAAAGAACGGTAAATGTTGCAAAAAGTATAAAGAGGGTAAGCGCTGCAAAAACTGCCCCAAAGCGGCTAAAGGCAGCTAGCCATGGCTTCTCGGCACTGGAGATAAGGTGACATGATTTCAGCGCGTTGTCTTGATCCGACCTCCGCCTTGAAATACGCATATCCGCTTTCGGATGGGCGACGCGCCATCAATCTGAGGGCCGATCTGAGGATCTTGGAGCCATGGCTTCACTGCTCGCGGGGGCGGTTGGCCAGAGACTCTGGCGCCTCGGTCGCCTCCACCTGGCGGCGAACAGTGGCGTCTTGGCTTGGGCTCAAGGTCCGCTTGTGGATCTTGCTCGTCGCTGCCATGGTGTCTTCTGCGCCCGCGATGGCGGTAACGGAAAGGTCGGCTGACGATTGGTCGGAAGACTGGCCTGAGGAGTTTGACCTTGCTGCTCAGGTCGCCTCGGTCAATGAGGGCGAGCTCGCCTTCATCCCAAGGGTGAAGGCCGATGGCGCCCACTACCATCGCAATCGCATCGCGATCACTGAGGATAGTCTTGATCTCGGTTGGGTCGGGCTGACTCAATGCCACGAGAACATCGACCCGGTGCATGCCGCGCAGATCCTGTTTCGCGTTGATGGCATCCGCGACCTCGCCATCGAGCGCAGTCGGAACATCGGGCGCGCTTGGGTCGAGGGCCATAGTGTTCAACTCGAGGATGTTGGCGCCGACGCCGAACTCTGTATTCGGGCTCAGAGTCGGGCCCTGCAGTCGCTTGGCGATGGCCTCTTCAGACTCCGCAATGGTCCCTACATGCGCCGTTTCTTGGATGGCTACTACCCGATGCGCGTTGCGCTGAGCATCGATTATCCAGGGCAACGTCTGCGTCTCGTCGGCCAAGCCCCGGAGAATCAGGAGGGCTTCAGCGTCGATCACACCCAGAACAGACTACAGGTGGATGCGACCTTTGAGGGTCGGCTGGTGACCTGTTTCGATTTCTGTGAGCGGGACGATGATTCCTGTGGTGACATGGCTCCAGACTGCGTCACCCAAGCAGATCCATCATCGGCTGCTCAGGATTGATGCTGAGCGGCTTCCTAAGGGGCGTGAAATGCGAGTGGCCGTGAAATGCGCCCTAGGCCAGCAGCTCTTGGGTCACGAACAGATAGGCGATGGAGACCGTCAGCACTGCGATGGTCAGGTAGGGGATCAGAATGCAGACGCCGGGCAGGTCGTTGCAGTGGCGGCTCAGTCGACAGAGTTTGCAGTTTCTCAACGTGCGTCATCTCCTCGTGATGGCAGGCTGCACATCCTACTGATCGCGTCGGTCTTAGCAAGCAAAATCTTTTATGGCACGCATGTTTTGCTTCATCTCCTAACGCCTTTTGCTTCATTTCCTAACGCCATCCATCGCCATCCCTGATGCCGAAGTGTCGGCATCAGGTTTTATTCGTTCGGCCGCTTCTGGTGGACGCATTCGGCCTCAGAGCACAAGCGATCTCAGATAATCGCGGAACGCATCGCCAAGCTCTGGATGCTTCAGCGCCAGTTCCACGGTCGCCTCAAGGTAACCCTCTTTGCTGCCGCAGTCGTAGCGCTTGCCCTCGAACGGATGGGCAATCACGGTTTCTTCCTCAAGCAATGCCGCGATCGCATCGGTCAGCTGGATTTCTCCGCCGGCGCCGGCTTTGGTCTGCTCGAGCTTGCTAAAGATGGTAGGCGTGAGCAGATAACGGCCGACGACAGCGAGGTTCGAGGGAGCATCTTCGGGCTTTGGCTTCTCCACGATGGAGGTGACTCGCAGTGTGCCATCGGGCTGCTTTTCGGTTTCGACGATGCCGTATTTATGGGTTTCGTTCGGCGGCACCTCTTCGACACTAAGGATGCTGGCGCCGGTGCGCTCATGCAGCTCGGCCATCTGCTCGCAGACGCCCTGGGCGGTGTTGTCGATGAGGTCGTCGGCAAGCAGGATCGCGAACGGCTCATTGCCAACCACGGGTTTGGCGCAGAGCACCGCATGTCCGAGCCCAAGCGCCTCGGCTTGGCGCAGGTAGATGCAGCTGACATGGTCGGGCAAGATGGTGCGCACGATACGGAGCAGTTTGTCCTTGCCGGCCGCCTCAAGCTCGGATTCGAGCTCGGGTGACTTGTCAAAATGATCCTCGATCGAGCGTTTGTGACGACCGGTGACGAACACCAGTTGTGTTGCACCAGCTTGCTCGGCCTCCTCGGCGGCGTATTGGATCAGTGGTTTGTCGACGATGGGCAGCATCTCTTTTGGGCTGGCCTTGGTCACGGGGAGGAAACGTGTGCCGAGGCCAGCAACGGGGAAAACGGCTTTATTGATCTTGGCCATGGGGATTCCTGTTCTGTTGTTGGTGACTGTGCAATGAACGCCCCAGCACTGAAGTCAGCGCGGGGCAGAAGGGTGACCGGCCCTGCAGCAGAGGCCTCATCTTGCGGTAGCTGACGCGCCGTGCAGTTGCTCGGAGATCTCATCTTGGATCGCGATCAGTGCGGCCATGGGGTCATCCGCAGCGGTGATGGGGCGCCCGATGACCAGATGATCGGCGCCAGCAGCGATGGCCTGGCTGGGGGTCATGATCCGCTTCTGATCGCCGCGCCGATCCTGGGCCGGGCGCACGCCGGGCGTGACCAACAGGTACTGCCGGCCGAGTTGCTGGCGGAGTGCCGCGGCTTCGAGGGGAGAGCAGACCAGGCCGTCGAGGCCCGCCTTGACGCTGAGTGCAGCGAGGCGTTCGACCTGCTGGAGTGTTGTGCCGGGGCAACCGATGTCCGCGAGGTCGTTGTCATCGAGGCTTGTCAGCAGGGTCACGGCGATCAGCAAGGGCGGCTTGGGCGCGCGCGCGAGACGCTCGCGCGCGGCCTGCATCATGGAGAGGCCGCCGGAGGCATGAACGTTGAGCATCCAGACTCCGAGTGTGGCAGCGGCAGCGCAGGCGGCAGCGACCGTGTTCGGGATGTCGTGATATTTCAGATCGAGAAAGACATCGAAGCCGCGCGCGACTAATTGCTCGACCAGGGCCGGGCCGGCGCGAGTGAACAGCTCCTTGCCGACCTTGACCCGGCAGTGCTGAGGGTCGAGCTGCGCGGCAAGCGCGAGGGCTGTGTCGGCGGATGCGTAGTCGAGTGCGACGATGATGCGGGTATCTGGAAGGGCTGGCATCGATGATCCGTTGAAACGCGCGAGTCCGCGCTTTGCTGATGGGTATGGGGGCTGGTTCGGCTAGCCGGTCACGCTGGCGGTTGGGCTCGGCGCCAAGACGCCAGGCGATGTGAATGGCTGCGGGGCAACGGCCTTGATACTGCCCCAATGTTTACAGCTCGGGCATTGCCAATGCAGGGCGCGGGCCTCGAAGCCGCATTGGTCGCAGCGGTAGCTTGGCTGCGCGGCGACCAAGTGCCGGATCACCTCAAGCAACTGGGCGTCGCCCTCGGCGGCCTGCTGCGGAAACCGGGACAGGCGCAGCGCTAGCAAGCGCTCAGCGCCCGCTAAGTCGGCGTAACCGCCGAGATAGTCGTTCAGGAAGCTCAGGGCCTCCTGGGGACCCTGTTCGCGTTCGATGGCGCGTGAGAGCTCAAGCATTAGCGGCGGCGAAGGGTGTGAGGCGAACAGGTCGCCGAGCTCCTTGGCCAGGCCCTGGCGGCCGAGCCGCTCGCAGCAGCGCAGCAGTGCCGGCAGCATGGCAGGTAGGTAATCAGGGCCGCGCCGCACGAGGTGCCGATATAGCATCAACGCCGAGGCCGGGTCGCCACCCTCCATCTCCATCTGAGCCTGGATCATGGTCGCGCGAATGCAATTGGGGTCTACTGCCTGGGCGTCGAGTAGATGCGCGCGTGCCTCGTCGCGGCGGGCATGTCGAAGGCATTCATCGGCGAGCTCGCAGTGATAATGCGCGATCTCGGTTCGCATCGGGCGGTCGGAGCGCCGCCGCAGTTGATCCGCTGTGTCCAGGCAGCGCCGCCAATCCTTCTCTGCCTGATAGATCTCGATTAGGCTGCGCAATGCGCGCCGATCTTGCAGCCCTTGCTCGACCAACTCGAGGAACAGGCTCTCGGCCCGATCGAACAAGCCGGCGAGCATATAGTCGCGCCCGAGCTCGTAGAGTGCATAGCCGCGCTGGGCGCTGCTCAGGTTTTCGCGGGCGACCAGGTTCTGGTGGATGCGGATGGCGCGGTCAACCTCGCCACGACGCTGAAACAGTGCGCCGAGCGCAAGATGGGTCTCAGCGGTCTCGCCATCGACCTCCGCGAGTCTCAGAAAGACGTCGATCGCCTTGTCTGGTTGCTCGTTGAGCAGATAGTTGAGACCGCGAAAAAAGACCGGATCTCCGCTACCGCAGCTGATCTCGGCGCGACGGCGCGTGCCGCTCCGCCGAGCAACGAGCCAGCCAGAAGCGGCTGCGATCGGTAACAATAGGAAAAGCCATTGCATCAGATGCCAGCTGCTGTCAGCGTTCTCGGCAAAGCCAGGCCTCTTCATGGTGACTTGAACAACCGCTAATGATACAGAGAACCACGCAGGGCCGCATGATGACTCTTGCCGGCCAGCCGTCGCGACCGCCGCTGTCGGTCTCGGCAATGTTTACAGCTCGGCTCGATGGCCTTAGGGTTGTCAGGGATCGGGCGGAGGATGCCCTCGAGTCCTCGGCTTGTCCCCGAGACGTCCACATATTAGATGTCCAACTATCAGAACCTGAAGATTAAACGCCCTCATCACGTCCCAAGGTTTGGTCTCCATCCACTTTGCAGTCGATGTCCTAGGAGTAACAGTATGGGACCCTTTAACGAAAAGGTCGCGCTGGTCGCCGGTGTGGCTGATAACCTCCGCCAGGCCCGCACCCTTGCCGCTTGCTGCCTCGGGGGGCTGCGGTACCGGTCTGTGGCCGGAGCTAGGGGTTGATGCAACGATCCTTCCTGATATTGAAGCGACTACTCGGTTCGGCGGCTTCTTCAGCGATGCTGGTGCTGGCGTTGATGCCAGCGCTGATCAACTCGCTGCAGGTCCAAGCGGCGCAGGCCACACTCGATGCGCAGACGCAGCAGCTCATCGTGGATGCGGTCGAGGCTGCATTCGAGCTCGACCTCTACAACAATCGTTGTCGGCAAGATCGCTCTGGACGTCGGACCGAGAACCTAAATAAGGTTCTGGCGAGCGGCTTTCGGATGACGGTGCTCGATGCGCAGGACGATCTCTTCCCAGAGCGCTACTATCGTGATGCCCAGGCGCGCATGACCCAGGCCTTTGTCACCCGCTTGCGCGAGCTAGGTGGTTGTGCTGGTGCCAAGGAGGCCAAGCTGCGCGATGCACTGCGCGAGCGCTACGAGCGGACGATGGCTGAGCTCGAGGCGTTTCCTTAGGTGACGCGTACCCGCAGGCGATGCGGACCCGCGCATCCCGCGGTCCAGCCCCTTGAGACTGAGAGCAGACGCGATGGCGACGATTGGTCCTGATCTGGAAGAACGGCCTTCGGAAGAACGCCCGCATGTGTTGATCGTCGATGATGTCTCTGAGAATATTGAGGTTCTCGCCGCAGCGCTCGGAGCGGATTATGAAGTGTTCTTCGCGATGTCCGGCGACGAGGCGATTGAGATTGCCTCGAGCTTTCGGATCGACCTGATCCTGCTCGATATCATGATGCCGGACGTTGACGGTTACGAGGTCTGCCGCCTGCTCAAGCTCGATCCGCGGCTGGCTGAGATTCCGGTGATCTTTGTCACTGCGAAGACCGATATCGAAGACGAGGCAAAAGGTTTCGAGGTCGGCGGTGTTGATTACATCACCAAACCGATCAAACGGCTGCGGGTGAGGGCCCGTGTCAGCACCCATCTGCAGTTGAAGGCGAGTCGCGACCGTTTGCGAGCCCTTGCCCATCTGGATAGCATCGCTGGCATTGCCAATCGCGCAACCTTCGATAGTCTGCTCGAGCGCGAGACGAGACGCGCCGAGCTCGAGCAGGTGCCGCTGACGCTGCTGCTGATTGGCATCGACGACTTCGATGCCTTGGTGGATAGTAAAGGGCACCTGCAAATTCAAGCATTGCTGGAGCACGTTGGCCAAGGGTTGGCTGATCATGTGCGGGGGGCGCTGGATTTCTGCGCGCACTTTGGTGGCCATCAGTTTGCGATGCTCTTGCCCCAGCAGGGTGCCGAGACGGCGCTAATTCGCGCTGCCGACTTGGTCGATGCCGTGGCGCAGCTCGGACTCAAGGGGGTCGACCCCCGGCAGGCAGTGACGGCGAGTGTGGGGGGCATCACGGTGGATTTTGCGCTGCTTGATCCGGATGAGCGCATTGGCTCTTATGAATTGGCGCTCGCGGCGTCACAAGCGCTTGAGCAGGCCGCGGGCAGTGGACGCGGTCAGCTTTGGCTTCAGCGTTGGGAGGGCGCGGTCTAACGCGCAAGGCGCGGCGTTGCCACCCCACACGCGGCGCTCGCATATCGCACGGCAACTTGGTCAAGGTTTGCTTGGCGCATCCAGGTGCTTGCTGCATCCAGCTGCTTGCTAACCTTGGTTCCTTTGCACCGGAGAGAGGGACTTCAAGATGATCCGGATTCAGGTCGCCTTGGCAGCCATGGGCCTGCTGATGGCCGCGCTCAGTTGGGCAGTCCAGCTGCAGCCTGCTGATCGAACGGCAGAACAGCGGGCCTCGCCATTACTCATCGCGGGGGAAAAGACCCAGTACAGCACCGTCGGACACCTGCAGCTATTGGCTGATCCGGGTGGGGAGCTTGGGATCGAGGATGTCCGCGCTCTGGATGCGTCCATGGCCTTCGCACCGGTGCGCTCTGAAATGGATAATCTCGGTTTTGATCGCCGCGTGCATTGGGCGCGCTTGCGGATCGACAACCAGCTCGAGCGCCCTCAGACCTACTATCTCGAGCTGGCCTATCCCCTGCTCGATTCGGTCATTGCCTATATCGAGGGTCCGGATGGCGTGACGCGATACCAAACCGGCGATCGCGAGCCTTTTGCAACGCGCCCGGTGATTGCTCGCAACTTCCTTTTTCCACTCGAACTGCAGCCGGGGCAGCTGCTGACTCTCTATCTTCGGGTCGAAACAACCGGTTCGCTAAACCTGCCAATCGACATCCTCTCGCGCAATGGCGCCTTTGAGCGCATCGCAACCGAGTACAGCGTGCTTGCGCTCTACTATGGGGCGCTACTGATGCTGGTGGTCTATAACATTTACCACTTTTGGCGCCTGAGCGATGTCAATGCCCTCTATTACGCGATGTTCGTTAGTCTCTATGTTGCATTTCAGCTCACGCTGAATGGCATCGCATTCCAATTTTTTTGGCCTGAGTCCCCCTGGTGGGGCAACGTCAGCCTACCTTTCTTTCTCTCAGCAGCCTATCTCGCCGGTATCGCCTTTACCCGCTCCATCCTCGATACCGCGACCAACGCGCCAGTCATCGATCGCCTGCTCGGTGGTTTGCGTTGGTTTGCCCTGGCTGGCATGCTGCTAGCCTTGTTAGGGCCCTATGAGATCGCCGTCCGCTATGCGGTTGCCTTGGTCTTTAGCGTTGTCTTATTCATCGTGGCTGGCTTCAAGGTGAGCTTGCAGGGGTTTCGGCCGGCGCGTTATTACTCACTCGGCTGGATGGTCTTGCTCGGCTTCATGGTCATCTATGCGCTTAATGCCTTTGGCCTGCTGCCGACCAACTTCGTCACCATCTGGGCAACGCAGATCGGCTCAGCCCTGGATGCGGTGATTCTAGCCTTTGCAATCACTGACCGCTTCTATCTGCTCGAGGAGGAGCGTCGCGAGCTGCAGACCCGCTATGCCGATGCGATTGCTCAGTCCAACCTGGATCTCGAGCGACGCGTGCAGGAGGGCCTGAAAGGACTCAACGAAACCAATCTGAAGCTGCGCGCCGAGGCCGAGGTGCGGCGGCGTGCGGAAGAAAAGGCCGAGGCCGCCAACCGCGCTAAATCGGAGTTCTTGGCCAACATGAGCCATGAGATCCGAACGCCGATGAACGCGATCATTGGATTCATTCATCTGCTCGAGAGCAGTGCGCTGAATTCGGCCCAGCGTGACTATGTTGCCAAGGCTGAGCGCGCCGCGCGGGTGCTGATGGATCTGATTCGAGATCTGCTCGATTTCTCCAAGATCGAAGCCGGGCGGCTTGAGCTGGAGCACAGTGTCTTCAGCGTCACCGCCTTGGTTGACGAGGCGTGTGACCTGGTCGCGCTGAGTGCCGTGAATAAGGGCCTAGCGTTGGAAATCGAGCAACAGGGCAGTGAGGATTGCTGGGTGTTTGGCGATCAGGCGCGTCTGCGGCAGGTGCTGGTGAACCTGCTCAATAACGCGATCAAGTTCACCGAAGCGGGCAAGGTCAAGCTCGAGCTGAGCTGTGAGCCCCTGACGCCTGGCTTGGTTCAGCTTGCGATGGCCGTCACCGATACCGGTATTGGCATTCGCGATGATCAGCGCGAGCAGTTATTTCGGCCCTTTACCCAAGCCGATGCCTCCATCACCCGGCGCTTTGGCGGGACCGGACTCGGCCTTGCCATCTGTCGACGGTTGGTCAATCAGATGGGGGGAGAGATCGAGCTGAGCAGCCAGCTCGGCGTCGGCAGCCGCTTTGCGTTCAGCCTCCGGCTTGAAGCAGCCGCGCCGGGCCAGCGCTCCCAGGCGGCGCCGATCGAGCGGCCTGCCGATAACGCCTTATCGGGGCTGCGGGTGCTGCTGGTCGAGGATCAGCCGCTGAACCATGAGGTCGCCGCGGCAATCCTCCGGCAAGCAGGTGCCGAGGTCTTGGTCAGAGAGTCCGGTGTCGCGGCGCTTGAGCTGCTTGGCGAGCGCGGCTGCCAGGGGGTCGACGTCATCCTGATGGACCTGCAGATGCCCGAGATGGATGGCTACGAGACCGCGCGAGCGGTTCGTGCGTTGCCAGGTTGCGAGGCGCAGCCGATCATTGCGATGACCGCTCATGCTACCGATGCCGAGCGCAGGCGCTGTCGCGCGGCGGGGCTGGATGGACACCTCAATAAGCCGATTGAGCGCTCGCGGTTGATCGCGGCCTTGCAGGGGCTGCGGCCGTCATCGGTTACTAAGCGAGCGGGCCAGGAGGCGCCTGCCGAGCGCGATCCAGTGGGGTTCGCAGAGAGCGGCCAAATGGGTGCTATGGAAACGGCAGCCACTCGGTCAGTCGCTGATGCGTCGAGCAGGCGGATGCCCAGCTCCGAGCCGATGACCGCGCTTGGCCCGGGCTTGGCTCCGGTCGACGAGGACATCGTCGGTCATCTCGATCGTCTGCACCGTTTTGCCGAGCGATTTTCCAGTTATCCTGCTGAGATCCGCGCGCGACTCGCTGCGCGCGACTGGGAGCAGGCGAGGGACGCGGCGCATGCCTTGAGTGGCGTTGCGCTGACGCTCGGCATGCCGCGGGTTGGTGCGACAGCGAAGGCGATCGAGCGCAGCATCCTGCAGCCTGCTGGCGCGAGATCATTGCAGCCTTTAGCGTCGCTTGCAGAGCCGCTTGCAGAACCGCTTGATGCGCAGCTTGAAGCACTCGAGTCGGCCTTGGCGGAGGCGTTGAGCTCGATCCGGGCGCTGGCCGCACATCCTGAGTCCAGCACTAGCTTTGAGGCTGCGACAACCGAGCATGGCGATTCCGAGCCGCTTGATAGGGCTGGCCTTGAGCTGGAGCTAAAGCGGCTCGATCGGCTGTTGGCAGCGCACAATCTGCGTGCCCGCGCTGAGGTTGAGGTGCTCGCTCGGCGGGTGGCTGATCCGCGACTGCGCAACGCCCTGGATGCGGTGCTGCAAGCAGTTCGTCGCTTCGACTTTAAAGCAGCGCGTGCGGATGTCTCGGAAATCCATGATGAGCTCAAGCGAACGACAGGGTTGTAACCCCCCTGTGCGTCCCTGCTGCAAGCCCTGACCCGTCGACTCGCGTGAATCTTTCCATGAAACAAGCGCCCCATCGTTCGGAGTGGCGAGCGTCATCGTCCGAGGTGTCGGCGCGACCTGTCTCTGAGGAGCCCCTGAATCGATGAGCCCCTTTCCCACCAGCCGCGCGATCGATGAGCGCGATGCGAACGCGGAGGCCGATGCCGACTCCAGCGCCGACACCGCGGAGCCAAGCCGAAGCCAGCTCAAGCGCGAGCATCTGGCTTTGCAGAGCCTAGCCGAACAGCTCCTCGTCTTGCCACGCAGGCTGCTCGAGGAGCTTTCGCTCAGCGAGGCGACCTGGGTTGCGATCAACGAGACGGCCCGGATCAAGGACCAACGCGCCTTGCGCCGCCATTACAAGCGCATCGCCAATTGTTTAGCGCGCGAGAACACCGAGCCGCTGCAAGCACTGCTGGACCAGCGTGAGGCGCAGGCGCGCGCCGCGACGGCTCGCCAACATGAGGTCGAGCGCTGGCGTGAACGCCTGATCCAAGAGGGCGATGAGGCCCTCGCCCAGTTCATCGCAGCCTATCCAGAGGTTGATCGCCAACAGCTACGCAGCCTAATACGCGCGGCTCAACGCGATAGCGAGCGCGGCCGACCCGAAGCGCAGCGGCGGCTGTTTCGACATCTCCGCGAGCTGCTAAACGCTACTTTGAAAACCGCGGTGAAAACCCCATACTCGCGCGGTTATCGAACCTGATGATCAAACCTAGCTTGGTGAATGAGACCATGCCCATCTATGCCTATCGCTGCGAGGAATGTGGCCACGAGCTGGACGCACTGCAAAAGATCAGTGATCCGCCGTTGACCGACTGCCCGGCTTGTGGCGCCTCAGCCCTGACCAAACAGATCACGGCCGCCGCCTTCCGGCTCAAGGGCAGCGGCTGGTACGAGACCGACTTCAAGAACGACAAGGATAAGCGCAAGAATCTGCATCAGGATGCCGAGCCGGCGAAGGACAAGCCTGCGGGTGATAAGGCGACGGAAAAGCCTGCGGCAGATGCCAAGCCCAAGCCTCACTCCGACGCGCCTGCGGCTAAGCCCGTCGCAAAGGAGCCACCGAAGCCGAAAGCGGCGGCAGCGGGTTCCTGATACCAGCTGCACAGAGGCCGCGGTAAAACGGCTGTCGGTGTTGCGATCCAGCGCCCGTTCAAGCGGCCTTCCGCGGGCGCCCGGTCCCTTGCTTGCGTAGGGGGTCGGGTGCCGTTATCTTGAGCGGTTTTTTCGGGTGGCGATTGCCGCCCGTCTTTCGCTGGCTGGGGCTCACCGGCTGGCAGGCAGTTAACGAGGATTGAACGGCATGCGCAGTCATTATTGCGGTGAGCTTGAGAGCAGCCTCATCGACCACGAGGTCAGCCTCTGCGGTTGGGTTCATCGCCGGCGTGATCACGGCGGCGTCATCTTTATCGACCTGCGTGACCGCGGCGGCCTGGTTCAGGTCGTCTTCGACCCGGACCGCGCCGAAATCTTCGCGCTCGCCGAGCAGGTGCGCAGCGAGTTCGTGCTGGCCGTGACTGGCCGCGTGCGTCGCCGCCCCGAGGGCACCGAGAACGCAGAGCTTGCCACCGGCGAGGTCGAGGTACTGGGTCTCTCACTACAGGTGCTGAACGCCGCCGAGACGCCCCCGTTCCAGCTCGACGAGCATGGCGCCGAGACCTCTGAGGAGGTCCGGCTGCGTTATCGCTACATCGATCTGCGCCGCCCGGAGATGCAGCAGCGTCTACGTCTGCGCAGCCGCATTACCCAGACCTTGCGCAACTTCCTCGATGCGCATGGCTTCCTCGACATCGAGACGCCGATCCTGACCAAGTCGACCCCCGAGGGCGCTCGCGACTATCTGGTTCCGAGCCGCGTGCACCCCGGCGAGTTCTACGCGCTGCCGCAGTCGCCGCAGCTGTTCAAGCAGTTGCTGATGATGTCGGGGATGGATCGCTACTATCAGATCGCGCGCTGCTTCCGCGACGAGGATCTGCGCGCCGATCGCCAGCCCGAGTTCACCCAGCTCGACATCGAGATGTCGTTTATGGACGAGGCGCAGCTCACGTCGCTGATGGAGCAGATGGTGCGCGAGCTGTTTGCGAGCGTGCTCGAGGTCGAGCTGCCCGAGCCCTTCCCGCGCATGACCTATGCCGAGGCCATGCGCCGCTTCGGCTCCGACCGGCCCGATCTGCGCGTGCCGCTGGAGCTGATCGATGTCGCCGATCTGATGGGCGAGGTCGAGTTCAAGGTGTTTGCCGGGCCGGCGGCTGATCCAGAGGGCCGCGTCGCGGCGCTGCGGCTGCCCAAGGGCGGTGAGCTGACGCGTAAGGAGATCGATGAGTACACCAAGTTCGTTGGCATCTATGGCGCCAAGGGGCTGGCCTACATTAAGGTCAACGACTGGTCCAGCAAGGGCCGAGAAGGGCTGCAATCGCCAATCCTGAAGTTCCTGCCCGATAGCGCGGTCGAGGGCATCATGATGCGCACCGGGGCTGAAGATGGCGATCTGGTGTTCTTCGGCGCCGACAAGGCCACTGTGGTCAATGAAGCGCTCGGCGCGCTGCGGGTCAAGCTTGGCCAGGATCGCGGTCTGCTCGAAGGCGATTGGCAGCCACTCTGGGTGGTCGACTTCCCGATGTTCGAGAAGGAACCGCACACCGGGCGCTGGACCGCGCTGCATCATCCCTTCACGGCACCGAAGGAAGACCAACTCGATAGCCTCGAGTCCGCTCCGGGCGCCTGCCTGTCGCGCGCCTATGACCTGGTGCTGAATGGCACCGAGTTGGGCGGCGGCTCGATCCGTATCCATCGCGAAGACGTCCAGCGCAGCATCTTCCGACTGCTGAAGATCAGCGATGAGGACGCCAACGATCGCTTCGGCTTCCTGCTCAATGCGCTCAAGTTTGGCTGCCCGCCGCATGGCGGGATTGCCTTCGGCCTGGATCGGTTGGTGATGCTGATGACCGGCAGCCACTCGATCCGCGATGTGATGGCCTTCCCGAAGACGCAGACCGCTTCCTGTCTGCTCACCGATGCGCCATCGGCGGTGGACGAGGCGCAGCTGAAGGAACTGGCGCTGCGGATCAAGCTGCGGGCTTGATGTCTAGCTGCTGCTGCCGCAGGCAATAAGGTCGCGCCTTCCCTTCAACGCTGTGAGAGCAACCGGCCATGAGCGCGAAAGAGACCTTGAAACGTCCGATCTCAGTCCTGGTGGTTGTGTTTAACACCGCCGGTGAGTTCATGCTGCTCAATCGCGTCAAGCCGAGCGGCTTCTGGCAGTCGGTGACCGGCAGCCTGATGCCGGGTGAGTCGCCGCGCAATGCCGCGCTGCGCGAGCTGAAGGAGGAGACCGGGCTGCTCGGCGCCTCCGGTCTGATCAATCTGCGCCAATCGCGCCTGTTCCCGATCATCCAGCCCTGGCGCCAACGCTATGCACAGGGCATCTGCTTCAATCGCGAGCACTGGTTCGCGCTGCGGCTGCCCTATCGTCGCCACATTCGCCTCAATGCGGCCGAGCATAGCGAGGTGCTCTGGCTGCCGCTCGAAAAGGCCTTGGAGCTGGCGGGCTCTTGGACTAATCGTGAGGCGATGCGGTTGCTGGCGATGCTCTGCCAGCGCGACGCCATTCCCTGCAGCGCGACCTAGACAATGAAACAAAACCATCGCTACCTCATCCTGATTCTGACCCTGATGTTGGTGCTGCCGTTGCTTTCGGTTGGCATCGACGCGGCCTTGTTTGCTGAAGCCGATAGCCTGCTGGCGTTGATCGGCAAGTGGTTCGTCTTCTGGGCGCTTGGCATTCGGCTGGCGATGGCGGGCGTCGTGCAGGTGCGGCAGCCCGAGTTCACGGTGAAGAAGATGTTTGGCATCGATAACCCCGCGAGCTATCACTTCGTTCGCGAGTTGGGTTTCGCGACGTTCAGCATGGGCCTGCTCGCCATCCTCTCGCTGCCATTCCCCGAATTCCGCTTAGGTGCCGCGCTCGTTGGCGGCCTGTATATGGGCTTCGCCGGTGTCTATCACGTCATCAAGAAGCCGGCGACCGCCAACGAATGGGTCGCGATGGTGACGGATCTGCTGATTGCTCTGCTGATGGCGGTGTATCTGCTTGGGCAGATAGGGTGACCTTTTTCAAACAAGGCACCAAGCTGGATGAGGCCGTCGCGCAGGCGCGCGACGATGGCGGCAGCCTCATCCGGAAAGCCAAGGCAAGCCATATCAACGCTTGATCCATGCCCCTATCTGGCGCAGGGCGCCCGGCAGGGTGCGGACACCATCAACGACCCATTTGAACCAGCCTTCCTCGCTCAGGCCGCGCTCGAGCTGTTTTTGTCGAGCGGCGGGCAAGGCCGCAGCGACAGTCGCCCATAAGCCATCCAGATTCCATGGCGGCTCGTCTGGTGGGACGGCAACGATCAGGCTTCGCCCAGTGGGGATCGTCAGGGCTTGCGCGGCGGCCTCCAGCGCCGCACGCATGTTGGTCTCCTTCGGTCGCACCCCCGTGATTGGATCATAGGGTGGCGACCATTCCAGCGGTGGGTCGAGCCGATCGGCATGGGTCGCGACCAGCAGCAGCGGAATGGCACTCAGGCGTGGATCAGTGGCGGTTAGGGCGCGCAGGGCCGCCAGGCCGCGCTGATCGGCGGCACGATCGGCACGGTTGGCCGATGTCACCCAGAGGATCAGATCGCTCTCGCGGACCTGTTTCAGCCAGGCTTCGCGCGGGGTTTGCTCCAACCCGGGACTGTCCACCAACACCAGATCGCCGATGCTGGGCTGTTGCAGATGATAGTGGACAAAGGTCGCCGAAGGCCGCGTCAAGCCAACCGGCACCTGGGCGATACCCAGCAGCGCGTTCAACAGGCTGGATTTGCCCACATTGCGTTGGCCAGCCAGCACAATGGTCAAGGGCGCGGGCGCTTGTGGCGACTTGGCGGGCGGCGCGGTCGCGAGCAGTTCATCGGCGCGGCGTCGGTAGTGGCCGGCATAGAGACGAATGAACACCTCGCCGACCTCGCGTGCGAGAATCGCCGCGATCCGCGCCTTGGCCGCCGTGCCGAGCACATCCACGGCCTTGGAGACGGCCAGCCCGCGCACCTCGTAGAGGATGGCTGAGAGCGGGTTGACCCAGCGTAATGCGCGCGCTAGCCCCAACAACGGCGGCAGGGTACTGTTGCTGGTTTGATAGACATCCAGCATCAAGTCGACCTTGAGGTGGCGCATCAGCGGGAAATTCCGGGTCAAGGTCTCGCGCAACGATCGCGCCAACTCCTCGTTCATCAGCAAGACTTCCGCGAGCGTGAAGCGCAGCGCGGCTTTCGAGAGCCCCGGAACGCCTTGTTCGCCAGTCGGGTCGCTCGCTGGGTTGCCCGCCCAGGCGTCCGCCGAGTCGCCTGCCGAGTCGCCCATGGGCTCATCGATTGATTCGCCCGTCGACTTGGCTTCGGCGATCGGCTCGCTTGCCTGTTTCCGGGTCTGCCCCTCAGCCTGCGCTTCGGGCTGTTGCTCGGCTTGTTTTTCGGCTTGCTGTCTGTTCTGTTGCAGCGCTTGCGCGCCTTCCGGCGTATAGGCGATGGCAACGGCGTTGACGGTGCGCAGCAGCAGGGTACGAATCCTCTCCACCGTCTGCAGATCCTCCGCCGTGGCTCCAGCGACAATCCGCTCGAGTGCAGCGCGCGCGTGCTGCTCGCCCGGCGCGGCATGCGGATCACCGGGCGCGACCTGGATCTCATGCGCGCCGACCCCATGCGCATGCGCTCCCCAGCCATGCCGCACCAACACCAGCGGGATCAAGCTCAGCGCCACAAGGCTGATCGGCCAATACCAGAACCAGCCCTGCTGCCAGAGAAACGCCAGCCCCAGCGGCAGCATCAGCACAAAGGGCGCCGGCACCAGAAGGATCACCAGGAACTCGCGCCAATAGGGACGAAGACTGCGGATCATCTGTGTGAGCTGTTTCAACCGCTTCAACGCCCTTGCTCCTTGCGCTCCTCGTAACGCCGACGCGCATCGCGCAAGGCCTGCTGATAACGCTCGCGCAGTACCTCATGATCCGGTTCGCGCCCCGCCGCGCGCTCGCTGAAGTAATACAGCGCCGCCTCGCCAATTGCCCAGGTGATGGCGAAGGTCCAAGCGGCCACCACCGCGGTGCCCCAGCCCAGCCCGAGCTTGAGCCCCTGCTGGACAAGCCAACGGCCGCCAAAACCGAGCACGAATCCGGTGCCCAGCGCGGCGACCAGCTCGCTCCATTGATCGCGGGTGGCCGGCTGCCCATAGCGGCGGGCGATCTGATTGACCATGGTGGCTTGCAGACTGGCCGAGCCCAAGCCGCCGATGATCGGTGCCGGGATCGCATTGGCCGCCACCGCCGCCATCGTCCAGGGCAGGATCACCTTGGTGCGCACCTGTTCCGCTTGCGAGAGGCTGACGGACGCGCGCAGGCGCATCACCGTCTCCGGCAAGACCTGCTCCAGTATCTCCCACAGGCGTTGGGCACCATAGTCGCTGGGTGGCAGGCCCTGTTCCGGGCGCGTGAAATCCAGTGGCACGAACAGCGGCGGGTGATGGCCCAGCAGATCGGCGAACAGGTGCCGTTGCGCCAGCATGGACTGCCGGAGCTCATCGGGCAGGCCGGGTAGCGCCCAATCGTTGTCGTCGCCGGTGAAGGGATAGGGCAGCAGGTGGTAGTCGTGGCGGCGATAGCCATGATGCAGGCAGGTCTGCGCGACCAGTACCGGCCAGTCGGGATGCTCGGCGCGCAGCGGCTTGAGGACCGCGAGCACGTCTTCCAGCGCCAGATCATCGACCCGTGCCACCACCATGATCACTTGCGCCTGGGCGCTGGTCTGTTGGTGGAGATCAACCGCCGGCTCATCATCGGCGACATCGCTCAGACCGCGGGTATCGAGAAAGCGCAGCACCGGGCGTTCCTCGGGAAAGGCGTACAGGCGCACGTCCTTCGTCATCGGCATGAAGCCGTTGCCGATCTGGTCATGCGCCTGGCCGACGATTTCGGCGACGATGCTGGTCTTGCCGGCCTGGGTCTTGCCGAGCAGCCAGATGGTGGGTGCTTCGGCCTCGGCCCAAGCCTGGGCCTGAGTGATGCGCCTGCGCTGCTTCATCCGATCACAGCTCCTCGTAGAGGCTGACCTCGGCCGCTTCGATCCGATAACCGGCATCGCCCAGCTCATCGCTGAACGGCTCGACCCGCATGCGGCCTTCGACCCAGACGGTGTCGAAGAGCGCGCCGACATAAGGCTGGTCCGCCGGCGTCGTGACCAGGATGGTCTGGTTCGCCGGGGGTGGTGGCACATGGATGCAGGCGCCGAAATAGGGCACGAGGAGGAATTCGCTAATGCTGTCGGTATCGATCTCCAGTGGCACGACGAAGCCGGGCAGGCGTACCTGGCGCTTATCCAGCGCCTCGACGACCGGCGCTTCGGCCCAGAGTGCCTTGAGTTTGTCCATGAGTTCCTGAGCGCGTGGATCCTCGTCATGCAGGTTATCGGCGTCGTACTCTTCCATCAGGGCCTCTGGCTGCCAATCGGCCGGGATCAGGTCGTCCCAGGAGAGCTCTACCGCGTGACCATCCGGCGCCTCCAAGGCCAGTTCTTTGTCACTCAGGCCCGTCTCTCGACCCTCGTCACCGCAGCTGCTGAGCAGCAAGCTGAAGACGATGTAGAGTATCCCGCTGAGGCTTGCGACGCCGATGCGTCGATGGGCAGCAGGTCGCGATTGAGATCGGCCCTCTTTGCTGCTTCTGCTCGCCGCGAGGGCGCTCGCATCGAAGGCATTGATGGGGCAGGATTGGCGTGCGCTACACAGAGATCGGATCATTCTTCGATGCCTTTGGCCAAAACGAGTGGGGCATGATGGGCCTAGAGTCGCAATAATTGGAGTCGCAATAATTAGAGTCGCAATGAGAGACCCGTGCTCAATGACATCCGGTAGGCGCGCCAGCCAGGAACGAGGCCGACGAGCAAACCGGTGATGAGCACTGCGGCTAACAGCAGCCATTCGCGTAGCTTGGGCAGACCGAGGCCGAGATGCAAACCGAGCTGCGCTTCGATCAGCGGCTGGCCGAGCGCGAAGAGGATGACCAAGAGCCCAACGCCGGTGAGCATACCGATAAGGGTCAGCAGCAGCGCCTCGCCGATGATGAGCCCAAGGATCTGGGCCGGTCGCGCGCCGAGCGAGCGCAGAATGGCCAGCTCGCGTCGGCGGCCCTCGAGCCCGATCAGCAGGGCGGTCAGCATACCGATCAGTCCGACCAGGACGACAAAGGCCGAGACCACCAGCAACGCGTTTTCGGCCAGTCCGATCACCGACCAGAGCTCGGAGAGCGCGACGCCGGGCAGGACCGCGAGCAAGGGCTCTTGCGGATACTCGTTGATGCGGCGCTGCAGCGCAAAGGTGGCGATGCGTGAATCCAATCCGACCAGCACGGCGGTGATCGACTTTGGCGTCAGATCCATGCGACGCGCGCGCTCCGCATCGATCTCGAGTCCCCGCATCGGCGCACCGCCCTCCCAACCGAGGTGGATCGCCTCGATCGCCTCTAGGCTGACATGGACGCTGCGATCGACCGGCGTGCCGGTGCGCTCGAGGATGCCGACGACCCGAAACGGCTTGTCTTCATGCCGGGTAAAGCTCACATCGCCGGCGCCATGCGCGATGACGATCTCATCGCCGAGCCGATAGCCGAGTTTGGCGGCGACCTCGGCGCCGAGCACCGCATCGTAGAGATCGGCGAAGCGCTCGCCTTTGGCCAGCACCAGCGGTTTGTCGCGCCCGTAGCGATAGTGGTCGAAATAGGCCGTACTGGTGCCGAGGACCGGGAAGCCGCGATGGGAATCGCCGAGCGACATCGGTACAGTCCAGGCCACGCGCGGCATCGCAGCGATCTCTTGATAGCTCTGCCAGGAGATGTTGTTGGTGGCGTGACCGATGCGAAACACCGCATACAGCATCAGCTGCACCGGCCCGCTGCGCGCGCCGACAATGAGATCGGTGCCGGAGAGGGTGTTGGCGAAGCTGGCGCGCGCCTCGGTGCGGATGCGCTCGACGCCAAGCAACAGCGCGACGCTCAGCGCGATTGAGAGCAGCGTCAGCAAGGCCGTGAAGCGTCGGTTGAGCAGGCTTTGCAGCGCGAGTCGAAGGATGGCCATAGGCGGGTGGTTGCGGTTTGGAGTGCAGGCGACTGCTTAGGGGCAGGGCGGGTACCGGTCTGGCTTCGTCACTGTCACTACTGGCCTTGGCGTTGCCATGGTCTTGTCGGTTGACGTCGCGTTTGGTCGGGAAACGGGTCGCTTGTCAGCGGCCCGATTCAGTTCCGGCAGCCGCAGGCTGCGATCGAACAGCCCTTCGAGGCTGGGGTCATGGCTGACGAAGACCAGCGTCGAGCCCATCGCGGCGCATTCAGCGAAGAGCAGTTCGAGGAAGGCTTGGCGGCGATCGGTGTCCAGCGACGAGGTTGGCTCGTCGGCGATCAGCAGTTCTGGCGAGCCGAGCAGCGCCCGCGCAGCGGCCACCCGTTGTTGCTGGCCGATGCTGAGCTCGTTGACCGGTTGCCGCAGCAGGGCCGGTTGGTCGAGGTCGAGATGACCGAGCAGACGCTTCGCCTCGGCGGCCAGACTCGGCGAGCGGGCGAGGGCTCGTTCGCGGCGGCGGCGCGAGAAACGGGCCGGCAGGGTCACATTGTCGAGGATACCCAGATAGGGGATCAGATTGAACAGCTGGAAGATGTAACCGATGTGGTCGGCGCGGAAGCGATCGCGAAGCGCCGAGCTGAGCTGTTCGAGTCGCTCGCCAAGCACCTGGATACGCCCCTGTTGTGGCTGATTGACGCCGGCCAGCAGGCCAAGCAGCGTGCTCTTGCCGCTGCCGCTCGGTCCTTCGACGAAGAGCCGCTCACCGGTGGCGACCTCAAGCGCATCGATCGCGAGGATATCTGGCCCCTGGGCGCGCCAGCGAAAGCGCAGCTCGTGCAGTGAGAGGATCGGGTTCATCGCAGACAAGTCGGGTTCTATGGGGTGGGTTCAGCTCGCCGCTGGGTGGGGCCTGGCCCTGTTGCCGAGCGGCTTGGCGATGTTGTGCGGTCAGTCCCTGGATGCAGTGAGCCATGGGGGTCAAAATGTCAAACGCTGGTCGGTTCGGGTGAGCTCGAATGATTCCTGCCGTGTTTCCGAAATCAGCTGAACCTGGAGCTTCTGGGCGCGCGGAAAGGCATCGAAGTAGCCAATCGCGAGCGCGTTGAGCTTGAGTGGCTGGCGGCACTCGAACACATAGCTGGCGTAGACGTCGGCATGTGAGTCATGATCATCCGCGTGCTCGTGCTCGTGCTCGTGCTCGTGCTCGTGCTCGT
>NZ_JAYESN010000029.1:0-50694 GCF_034860625.1 Lamprobacter sp. | reverse complement strand
TGGGTGGTGCATGGTGCTCGCGCTCCGGGGAACTGTACTTATCGACAGTATATCGCGGGGTCCCGCGCCTGAGCCGCCTTGCGGCGAACTCGAGCGGGAGCGAAGGCTCGAGGCCGGGCTAGTGGAGCTGACAGAGCGACAGGGGGGCTGATCCGCCCCGGCTTCCATTACGCTTCGAGGGACGGGCCCGACGGTGTGTGCCACGCCAGAGCAGAAAGTGATGGGTGGGTGTGCTGGCCTGAATCCCCTTCAGATCGGGTCTAGGTTCGGATGCAAGATCGTCGGCAAATGGGAGACGAGATCGCGGTCTTAATCCCCTTCAGATCGGGTCGAACCGTAGATCAGCGACCTCATGATCCGCATCAATTCTGGCCCATCCTTCTGAACCTGGTCTTGCAAACACTTGATCAGAGACTGACGGCGTTCCAGCATCTGCTCAGGGGCCACATCGATGTGCCCCATGGCCCAGTCCCCGAAGATTCTCTTCTGTAGCGGGTTGATGCCGATCAACAGACAATCTGTATGGCGCGGATCATCGAGAATGCACAAATAGCTTTTCAGCACCTCCTTTTGCGGGCCTTCCAGAACCTGGATGAAGTGGCCACCACCAGAGCAAAGCACACCGGTAATATTGCATCGCTGATTATTGATCCGGGAGACTTGCAATATATTGTTGACGTCATCTTCGGTGAGTGACTCGGAAGCCGAGCTCAGGTACAGCAATGCGATGAGGTCGATCATGCGGGCTCGTTCTTCAGCGTCGAGTGCCTGACAAGATGGTTCGAGTCTAAGCCCTAGTCTTTTAGACGTGCCAGAGTCATGACAACAATCACTGCTTTGGCGCAATCAAATAGTGTTCGGATGCGCGCTCACGAGCCAGGCACAGGAGGTGCCGATTTGGGCAGGGAGCCTGCCGCGAGGAGGTGGCCCGGAGGCGGCGGTTGCGAGCACGGTGGAGCGGAGTCCCGGAGTTTTTTCTGGAGCGGAGGTTTGGCGCCTGTGGAGCGGAAGCGGCCCGATATCTAAACGGTCTGCGCTGGGCGCGGCCCTTGCCCCCGGAGCGCGGTGCGAACCATTGGGATCAACCACCCGCACGGCGCGCAGGGGACCCGAGCAAGGGCCGTGACCGGCGCAGCACAGCCGGGCCGGTGGAGTCGGAGCAGGTGCCGGGCCGGAGCGGAAGAAACAAAAACGGAGGGCGTAGCGGAGCCGCGCGCAGCAGTCGCGGCCGGAGGGTTGCCGACGAGCGGCGTTGCGGCCTCTCAGCTTGCGATGAGGCAACGCAGTGCCGGGGCCGGCGGAGCGTGCGGGGTTGGGCCAACACCGGACGCGGAGCCGAGTCCCCGGCGCGGAGCGGCCAGGATGAACACCGAGCGTGCGTTATGCACCGAGCCGCGACGAAGCCGCCTGGAGCCGATGCCCGGAGCTTGCGGAGGGCATGGACGGAAGGTGGCTGAGGAGTGGCTTCTACTGCCGATCAGGCAACGCTGAGGCGAGCGAAGTGGCGGCGCCGGACCAGTGTGCGGGTTGGGACAACACGCGCGCTGGGCCGAGCGTCCGGCGCGAGCGGCAAGGTCGAAGACGCGCGATCGGACAGCGCCCTGGCGATCAGGCGGCAATGGGCGACCAGAACAAAGACGCGCATCCAGCAGGCGACGCAGCCGGGCAGTCTAAGTTGACGCTAGCGACGTGCTGGGTGCCAGACCGGCGCCGGGACCGGGACGGTTCCCGGGGCCAGGGCTGAGCGCCCGGCGCGAGCGGGACCGAGCGAAGCGCCGTGCTGGAGCCGGCGCTGCTGAGGCGCTGGGCCAGCGACCGAGCCGCGGCGAGCCTCCAGCGCGAGTGAGCGGATCGTGACGAGCGATCAGGCAACGCGGCGACCTCTCAGAATCCATTGCGGTGAGCGATGTGCGTGCCGGCACCGCCATTCAACTCTTCTCGTGCCGCTGGGCCAGCGGCCAACAATAGCGAGGCAGGAGCCGAGCCCGGCGTTGCTTGCCGGGAGCAAGCCGCTCCGTACCCGCGTAGCGGCCCGCTGGCAGGGAGCCTGCGGCTCTTCTGGCTGGGAGCCGCGCTGCCGGGAGCAGCATGCACAGCCGGCAGACGTGCCGAAGGAGCGACCGGAGCCGAGAGTGGAGCTTGCGGAACGAAGGCGGAGCGAGTGACTGAGGTGCGACTGCGGGCGTGCGTTTCGCCAAGGAGGGCAGGCTCGCCAGTGTCGCGCGCGATGCCGGTGCCAGAAGCCGACAGGCTTTTGGCATCCGGCGAGGATGCGCGATCAAGCTGGGCAAGGATGCCGGGCGATCTTCGGCAGGGAGCCGCGAGGCAGGAGCCGAGCTCGCGGAGCGCCGCCGAGCGTCAGCGATGGTCGGGGCGGAGCCTCCAGGGATGGGCTCTTCTACGGCCTAGTGCGCGCCTGGAGCGCGCCGATTGCCAGGACGGCACAGCGTTTCAGGAACAAGACGAGCGGGAATCAAGGGCGCGGCAGCGGGTTGGCGCTCCCCTACTGTTTAATGCAGGTGACGGGATGGACGGTCAACAGCCGCGATCCTGTCTCCGTCATCCTCTGCTTTGTGATGACCTTCGAGGGTTCGGTGAAGCTCAAATTCGAGCAGTGCGTCGTCGAGATCGGTGGTCGGGAGCCGGCTGTAGTAGTGGCGCCAGGCACGTCGGAAGCCGTCGCACCAGGCATCGCGCGCTTCGGGATCATCCGGCGGTGGTAGACAGCCGCGCTCGGGGCCGGAATAGAAGGCGATGCGACCGAGGCGGCGCCAGGTGGCGAGGGAATGCCGGGGGTAGGTGTCCATCAAGCGTCCTTGCACAATCGGAATGAGAAGGAGCATAGCGCGACAGTCAACTTGGTGTCGAGGTTGACCGACGGTAGTTACGGCCGAGCGAAGGCGCGGCCCTTGCACGAGCCGTGAGCCCGATGCAAGGGCCGTGACTGAGCGGACAACGAGAGCTGATGGGTGGTGGCTGGCGACGAGGTTGGGGCTAGGACCACTCAGCGTGCGGACGGGAACTCAGGTTTTGGTGGGTACGGTGTAGCGCTGCGCGCACCTTGCTACTGCCGGGAGCAGCACGCAAGGGGCGTGACGGGCGGTCGGTCGAGTGCCGACGACGCTAGCCGGGATGGCAAGTACCTAGCGATCCTTTGGAGCTCGCGAGGAGTCCTTGAGCGGCTGATCAGCAGATGCAGATCCGACGCCCAAGTGAACCATGATGATCAGGACTATACCGATCAGCATGACGAAACCGCCGCCATAGATATCGATCAGCATCAACGGCGGGGCCAGAAGGCAGAGGATAACGCCAACGGACGCTTCGCTCTGCAACAAGGTCGCCAGGCGTTTGGTGAATCGGTGTGTCACGGTTGGTGGTCAATAGCAGCGGGTTCAGCAAGGTTGATGATGCCGCCTGTTGGTAATGATGAACGCTAGACCTGTATCCGATCAATGGCTACACCTGCCCAACAGCACATTCAACCACCGCTCATCATCGCGCCCAGGGCGCCGATCAGCCGTGGTCCAGGTCTCGATCAGCGCCAGTTCCGGAACCTCCACCAGCAGATCCTGCAGCCCCGCCTCATTTATATCGGTGAAGCGACGCCCTCCCCGCTCGCGCTCCCCCTGACCGTACTTGAACGAGGCGTACAAGAGACCACCCGGCCGCAGTGCTCGAGCCAAGCGCCCCATTACCTCCGGCAACTCAGCCAGCGACACATGCAGCAGACTCGCGCAGGCCCAGATGCCATCGAAGCGCTCAGACCAGTCGAGATCCTGGAAGCGCAGAATCTCAACGGGCTGACCGCAGTGCGCCTCGGCCAACGCCGCCAAGGCCGGTGATGGTTCCATCGCGGTGATCGCATAACCGAACTCTCGGAACGCCCGTGCATCGCGCCCGGACCCACAGCCGGCATCGAGGATGGCTGCCCCAGGCTCCAGCCTACTCAGGAATGGCATGTAAAGTGGGGTCATATCGACCGCCACCGTGGCGGCGAAAAAAGCCTGTGCTTCACTCTCGTAGAATGCCAAGGTTGGATCGGGACAGCGACGGGGTTTAGACAAACAGGGCTCCCTTTGGCGGCGGCCTCAAGTGTGGGGATGGGTGATCGGCGAAAGGCCTTTATACTGACAAGATGCGCGACTTTGGGTGAGCCGTGTTTGGGGCAAGCAACAGGGGAACAACAGCATGACGCACGAGCAGGCCGGGAGCCAACGCGACTGGCGCGCCACGCTACGCCTGGCGGTGAGCATGGGAGATGAGATCGGTGTGGCGAGCGTGTTCAGCGCGCTAGTCTGGAAAGATGGGCAGCAGATCGCGCAGCGAGCCCGAGCGTTCCTGGAAGAATTCGCGCCATTCTACTTTGCCGAGGAAGGCCCGGGCACGGCGACGCTCGAGCACCGGTTGCGCATGGATCTATTCCGCGAGAGCGTGCTCGCGTACCTGGAGGGCAAAGAGGCGGATGTCGAGCAGGCGATCGAGCACGACATCGAGAACTGGATCGAGGCGAATGCGCCGGCGATGGCCAGCGCCAACTTGAGCCTCATGGAGCGCGAACTCGGCGAGCCGGGCGCGGAGACGCACCGCGATGTGGTCAAGCTGCACCAACTGGTCGAGCTCGAGACGTATGAACGGATACAGCAACGCGCGATCGAGCGGCTCTGGGCGGACATCGAGGCGACCCTGGCCGAACTGCTTGCGGCGGCGGAACGGTGAAGGTGCGCACCAGCGGATGCGCTGATCCTGACCGAGCATGATGGACGCCGATACCCCTGCGCTACCCGAGTCCGATGGTCTGAACATCGCCGCGCTGAGCGGCCTGTTCCGCAACACCACCAACTCCTACAAGTTCGTCTTCTTCCTCGCGCTGCTGGAACTGCTCAAGCGCCACGGCTTCGATGCTGAGCGGCCCTACTCTTACACCGAGATCACCATCGAGATGCTGAGCGCGGTCTGGTTCGCGCACACCTTCTTCAAGCTTTCGTTCGGCACTCAGGACACCATCACCCAGAAGCTCGATGCGCTCGGGCTCGATTTTAAAGCCTCCGAAAGCCTCCACGCCCGCGAGCAGTCAGCGCTGAGGCGCACGCTCGCGCACTGCGAGCTAAAGGATGCACTCAGGCTGATGGACTTCGTGCCCTACCGGCTGCAGATTCCGTTCCTCGAGCCGCAACTGCGCGAGATCGACAAGGGCGCCTGGATGGTCTTCGAGCGCGCCATGCCGGCGATCGTGAACCGCCATTTCGAGAGCGCCAGGCCGCTGTTTCACTACGACAGCGACGATTGGAAACACTGCTCGGCCATCCACTGGCATCCGGATTGGGTCCGCTACCTGGAGCGCCATTACACGATCATCCACGGCTGGGCCTCCTGGCATTGGCTGGCCTACATGCAGCGGCGCAACCCCAATACGCCGGGCCTGCCGAACAAGCTGTTCCCACCGACCAAGCGCGCGTCGCTGAGCAAGCAAAGCCAATACTGGCGTCAGATCCTGACCGGCGCCGGCGACAAGCCGCTAACTTGTATCTACACCGGCGCGCCATTGAGCGCTGACAACTTTGCGCTCGATCACTACCTGCCCTGGTCGTTCGTCGTCCATGATCAGCTCTGGAACCTGATACCGGCACCGCCGGCGGTGAATGCTTCCAAGTCCAACCATCTGCCAAGCGGAGACCATCTGCGTGACCTCGTGGATCTTCAGTATGATGGTCTGCGAATCGCCCAACGCATCTTCAGCACACGGACGTTCGAGCGCTTCACCGAGGATTACATCACCGATCTGCATCTGCCCTCGACCGATGCGCTGTTGAACTATGGCGAGCTGTTCAACGCCTATGCACGCACCGTCGAGCCTCTGGTGACGCTCGCCGTCAACCAGGGTTTTACGCCGGGCTGGGCCTATGGCTCAGACAGCCAGCGACTGTCATGGCACTGAACGACGCCCCTCAAGAACCGCATCAGCGATGTGCTCGAAAACGTCATCAGCGATAGCGCCTAAGCCAAGCTCCAACTCTTTTATACTCATGCGCTGGCTGCCCGCTTGGGGCGTCCAGCCGCATCCAGCGAGACTGGATCAATTTGGCCGCGCAGAGCAGACCTGAACCTGGGAGGGAACGACGATGCCGACTCCGCACACAACCGCCGAACAACCGTGGACCAAAGCGCTCCGCACGGCGCTCGCCACGAGTAATCAGGAACGCCTGCAAAACGTCCTCGGTCTGGTGGTCTGGGCTGACGTCGAGCAGATCACGGTGAGGGCGAAGGCGTTTCTCGCCGAGTTCGCGCCCAACTACCTGGCCGATGAGACACTGCATCCTGACAACCTCCTCGATCAGTTGCGCATGGATCTGTTCAACGCCAGCGTGATCGACTACCTGGAAGGCCGCGGCGTCGATGTGGAGCTCTCGGTCGAGCACGACATCGCCACCTGGATCGAGGCCAACACCCCAGCCATGGTCAGCGCCAACCTGCGGCTGATGGAACAACAGCTCGGCGCGCCTGGGGTCGAGACGCACCTCGAGGTGGTCAAGCTGCACCAGTTGCTCAAGATGAATGTCTTTGAAGGCGTGCAGCAGCGCGCGATTGAGGAGTGCTGGGCGACGCTCGAGGCCCTGCTGGTGACACTGACCCAGGAAGCGACGGACTGACGACCAAGTGGAGTCTGTGGATGGCTTTGAACGACGACCCCGAGATTTGGAAACTGCCGCATCCGGTGCGTGTCGATGCCGCTGCTGGTGAGTCCGTGGACCGGCTCATGTTCGATTCCCTGGGTGTCTTGCCCCGGCTGGAGCCCTTTCTGACCGATGCCGAGGCGACCACCGAATGGATCATCAACAACGTGCCGGGGATGTTCGAGATCGGCCAGGCGCATTTCGGGCTGCTCGGTGGGCAGAACATGGGCAGCTTCATCCTGACCCTGGTGCGCACCCGTCTTCGTGCTCACGGCGACAAGATCCTGCAGCTCACCGCGCCATTGCAGGCGATGCTGGCCGAAACGGACTTGGTGACCGGGCTACCGGCGGGGTTCTTTCGCTGCCCCTATCCGCTGGCCTACATCGCCTTCAGTCGTCCGAATCCGCTGCGGGTGAGTAATCACATCAGCGGCCTGCATGAGTGCGAGGGGGCATATTTGGGGATCTACCAACTGCCCGCGGGACATGAGGTGTTTCATGCCGAGGCGCGCAATCGGGCGCTCAAACTTGATCCGAGCAAGCCGGTTCGCGCGGTGGAGGTGGTGATCACCGGGTCACCGATCGGCAAGAGCAGCGTGGTCGATGATGCGTCCCGGGATCTGCTGCTGCTGATCCAGGACGAGGACGAATGCCTGCAGGCGCTGCTGGATCGGCACATCGCTTGGTTCAACGACCCCACTGCCTATTCCAACCCCGGCATGTCTTCGGTGAAACCCGATGAGGTCGCGCTGACGCGCCCGGTGGTGAACCTGCTGGCCAAGGCATTGCTGTATCTGAACCTGGGCGATGCGGAGAAGCGCAAGGTCAGCGAGCGCAGTGACCTCGAGCGCAAGACCAAGGGGCTCGGCTACAAGAAGAAGGTCCGGCTACAGCGGAAACTGGCGACTGCCTACGATCGCATCCTGATCGGGCCGGAGACCTTCCCCGAAGCCGAGGAGCCTGCTGAACGCGATACGGGCGAGGCCCAGCGTGGTGTCAGGACGCATTGGCGTCGTGGTCATTTCCGCACCATCCTCTACGGCGAGCAGCGAAGCAAGCAGCGCCTGGGCTGGATCAAGCCGGTATTGGTCAATGCCGGTCAGGCGTTCGATGTGGTGAAGACCAAGCCGTATGTGGTGCGCTGAAAAGCTGACCCTATAACCTCAGGTCTCGGTACTTGCTGCGGCGCGCTCTTCGCGCGCTGCCGCTCTTCCCAGGGCCTTAACGTCTCAGATCTGGCTGGATAGCCACAGGGCGCGTTGTGACAACGCGCCCTGTGGCGTCTGCCTCGGACGATCGGTGGGCGACCGGTCGATGCGCACAGCAGGGGCTGCGGGCGACACACTGGAACAAGCGCCCTTCCCTGGGCGGCGGCGCCTAATACCCCAGCGCCGTGATGAGCTGCTCTATGACCGGATCTGTAACGAACACCCACCGCTCATCACCCGCGCCATGAACGACCAAGCAAAGCCAGACGACGTATTGACCAGACATGACCAAGCCTCCGATGCACCAGGACGGCCCACCCGCCCCGTGTGTCTCTCGCCCCGAACAGGTGTAGCGGGCCGGCTCAAGGGAGGGGACCCGGCCACCTGGCTGCCTGATGTCGCTGGCACAGTGATGGTCTTGATGGGACGGACGTGGTTTAAAACGGCACTAGGCTTGAGCAGCCAGGTGGTTGGGGAGGTGCCCTTGAACCGGCCCGCTGCCTGTTAGACTTTGGAGACACGCGGGGAGGTGGGCCAACTAACCAGGCACAGGGACCGTGCCGATTTGGGCAGGGAGCCCAGCGACGATTCAGCATCCAACTCTTTAAGTCGTGGCATCGCCTGCCGGGAGCAGGCGCGGCGCCTGATGACGGGATCATGCGGCGCCGTCTTCATGCGATGGGCGATCAGTGACTGCTGCCAAAAAAGGGGCCGAAGCCCCCAAGACTAATAATAAGAGCGCCAATTCTGCTCACGCTCTATCCAAGCGCGCCATTCCTCATGCTGTTCCAACACGTCCTGCATGATGTCCTGGGCACGATCAAGACCAACGATGTTGTCATCAACGCAGAGTTCTTCACCCGTTTCTTGCATAACCATGACGCGATAAGTGATGAGCTGGTTGCGATTGCTTTTCATGTTGCCTCCCGGGCATTGAGACAGAACGGACCGCCCGCCCTGCTGATCCTTTTTCAACGCCGGGAGCCCCGCGCCTGTCACCCGAAGGGCCGCAACGCAGTGGAGGAGTCGGCACGCTGTTTGTGCCGACTTGACAGGTGTGGGGTGGCGTTATGCTGGAAGGAACACAGGGCGGCGGTCCGACTAATCAGGCACAGGGACCGTGCCGATTTGGGCAGGGAGCCCAGCGACGAATTAGCATCTAAATCTTCAGCCCTGGCATCGCCTGCCGGGAGCAGGCGCGGCGTCCTAATGTCTGGAACATTCGGCGCCGTCTTCGTGCGTCGAGTAGGCAGTCAACCTCGGTATCGCAGCTAAAAAAGGGGCCGAAGCCCCCGCGACTAAGCGCAGACAAGACAGCCTTCATGGACGTCTTCAACCAGCGCGCCACAGTCATCACAGAACCATTCCGTGGCCCCGAACTGATCGCCTTGATCCGCCTCCGCGATCTGATACCGGCTCAACCCGCGCGACGATTCCAGATGCTCCGGATCTTCACTGAGCGATTCAATATTGGGCACGGATAGATCAATGGTGACGCTGGACAACTTGGACATGATGCACCTCCCGATGCGTGACACAGAACGGACCGCCCGTCCTGCTGATCCTTGTTCAACGCCGGGAGCCCCGCGCCTGTCACCCGAAGGGCCGCAACGCAGTGGAGGAGTCGGCGCGTCGTTTGCGCCGACTTGACAGGTGTGGGGTGGCGTTATGCTGGAAGGAACACAGGGCGGCGGTCCCACTAGCCAGGCACAGGGATCGTGCCGATTCGGGCAGGGAGCCCGTGGACGACTCGGCATCCAATTCTTCAGCCCCGGCAACGCCTGTCTGGAACAGGCGCGGCGCCCTAATGTCTGGAACATTCGGCGCCGTCTTCGGCAGAGCGGCGCTGCGACGAAAAAAAGTGTGCCGCTGCTTAGGAACTGACCGTTCTGAACGGGTGGTCACATAACCTTAACAAAACGAGGGCACCGCGATCTGTTGGCGGTGCGCTATGCACAGGGTTATCCACAGGGTCGGTGGATAACCGGGGCTTGACAGGTGGCGCTCGAGCGTTGCTGATCAGGCGGCGAGCTTGATCAGGTGCTGGTCCTTGAACTGTTGGCGTTGCTCGGCATCGTCCGGGTCGAAGCCGTTGGCGGCCATCTTCTCGGTGAGCCAATTCGGCATGCGGCCACGGATGTAGACGTTCTCCGGGTTGTCCGGATCGGCGTAGCGAATGTAGTTGGCGGTGCTGTCATTGGCGGCTCGCTGACGGCGGCGCTTGCGCCCGGTTGAGCGTCCAACAATGAGTTCGATGATCTGTTCAAGCTCATGCCCGCGTTCGCTGATCAGCGCTTTGATCTCGGCGGCGAGTTCGGCCTTTTCCGCCTCGCGGCGGTGGATCAATGCGGCATGCAGGGCTTCGCGCTCGGCGGTGAGGGCCTCGAGCTGGGCGTTCAATTCATCGGCGCTGAGGTGGTGCATGTCGTCCATCAGTGGCTCCATGACTATGCTTGGATTTGAATGGGCGCCAGCCGCGCACGCATTGGCGCGGCTGGATGGTGCCAATGATTTGGCTTTCGTGATGAAAATGCAAGCGCTATGAGAATCGAAAGGCTGAGTCCTTGGCGCAAGGCCACAGGAATTGACCATTCTTCTTCAAAACGCCATCAGGAGCGCAGTGATGACGCCCTGCAGGCTCGATTGAGCGCTGGCTTTTCAGTCATGTTTGGCGTGGATCAGGATGAGTGGCTCGGTTTGCCTTGGGCAGCGCCATTGATGATCAGGCGCTCATTGCCTTCTTGATTGCCCTAGCGCACGGGCACCTGTCCCCAGTCGGGATCTTCGATGGCGTCGAGCCGGGTGGCGCGGCAGTGCGGGATCAGCAGGGCCGGTCCCTCAAGCCCTGAGGCTGAATCGGTCATCCAGGGGCGCCTGATGGTGGCTCGCCCGAAAACACCGATTCGAGCAGCTGCGCGACCTCCTCAGCAATGCGTTGGTTCATCGACTCCGGCAGCCCGAGGCGCTCATAGAGTGCGTTCTGGCGCAGAAACAGGAGCAGCAACTGCTTGCGCACCTCCTCCAGATCCTCGAAGGCCCAGCCGACCAGGCCCGGGGCGATGGTCTCGCGATGGCCCAGGCAGAGCAGCCCGAGCACCCGTGGTAGGGTACCGCCGACCTTCTCGATGAAGTGCAGCCAATAGGGCCAGGCCTCGGTGAGGTTGGTGAAGTAGCGCCGAACCGCGGGGATCTCGACGACCTCGCGCGGATCATCGTCCCAGCCCTCGAAGACGAAGCCGAGCCGGCCCTCCCAGCGCTCGGCCAGTTCGCGGGTCTCGGTCATGAACTCGAGCTGCTGCAGCACCGGGGCGATGTCGCCGGCCTCGACCTCGTCGCGGTGGATGACGAGGATCATCAGCTCGTCCTTGGCCGGTGAGAGACGGGCGCGCGGATAGCGGATCGGTCGGCCGGGTCGAGAAGCGTCGGAGTGGCTCATCGGGATCAGCATAACAGCCGACGGACGCTTGGACCGGCGCAGGGTTCTCAATCGGCGCGCAGCATTCGTGTCGAACAACCGCCAGGCACCATCCGCACTCGATAGAACGCGGCTGCGCGTCAGCGTGCTGAGCCGGGTGACTCAGCCGAGCACATGCTCATAGGCCAAGCGCAGCAGCTTCAGTTCGATCGGCGGCTGACCGCGGGCCTGCACCAGATCAACGAACCGGGCGCCGCAGGCAGTGACCTGATCGATGGGCGGATCGATGCCGGCGAACTGACCCAGATGCACCTGCTCTTCGTGCGAGCCGATCCGCAGGCCGCAGCGAAAGCTCGCATTCGGCATCAGTCCATCATCCGGTAGCCCCAGGTTCATCGCGGCCGCGCGCAAGACCAGCAGCGGATGCGTGCAGAGTGTTGGGGGCGGTGTCAGGTCGGCCTCCGGGGGCAGCGGACCGCAGTCGCAGATGCCACCATGGGCGAAGCGCAGGAACCGCGTGCGGGCGCTGGTGGGATGCTTGTGATAGAGGATGAGCATGGTGAGTCGATGGCGCTTGGCGCGGTGCGGTGACGTCGATCGCGTCAAGGCGTGATCAGGGCTGCTGGAGCAAGCGCAGCTCGGCCTGGATCGCGGCGCGGTTTGCCGTCTGGGTCAGGGGCGGGTCTTCGGGGCTGCCGATCGCAGACAGGCCCCAGGCTTCGACGGCCTCCACGAACCAGCGTGGATCATGCGGATGTGCGCGCAGGATGTCGTGCTCGGCAAAGCAGTGTCCGCTGGCGTGCCAGACCAGCATGCCCAGGCGATGACCCTGGTCGTTGAACCATTCACCGGTGAGGCTTTCGGTGCCATCGGCACGGTCGTGCTGGAGGCGATACAGGGCCGCCGTGGGCGCGCTGATCATCACTGGCTCGCGCGGGAACAGGGTCGCCGCTTCGCGCCTCATCGCCTGGCAAAGCGCGTCCAACACCGGGCGTGCGCGAAGTATGCGTTGTTCGAGTGTGTTCATTGCAGGAGGAACGAAGCAAGGCATAGGCCAACCGGCGAAACCCTGCCGTGCAAGCCGCGACGCGGCGCGATCAGCGCTCCCCATGGCGGCAGGGGGTGAACCTGTCATAGGGATAACGATTCCTGTGGATGGTTTGCGACAAGCCGATGCTTGCGTTGCCGCCGGCCAAGCGGCTGAGGCAGAGGCGCGATCAAGCCGGGCAAGGATGCCGGGCGCTCTTCGGCAGGAGCCAGGGCGGAAGCTGAGCGCGCTGTGTGCGCTGAGCGAGCCCAGCCGCCACGAAGCCACCTGGAGCCGATGCCCGGAGCCTGCGGAGGGCATGGGCGGAGGGTGGCTGAGGAGTGGCTTCGACGGCCGATCAGCCTGTGATGCGGCGAGCGAAGTGCCAGGGCCGGACCGGCGGGCGGGTTGGGACAACAGGCGCGACGGGCCGAGCACTGGCGCGAGCGGGGTTGTCTGGCGTCGACATGTCAGCTCACGCCGCGGCCTGTCGGGCAGCGATGAGTGTAGCTATGTGCTGGCCCCGGCGCCGCTGCCTGAGCCGGGACGGCGATGGGTGCGGAGCCGAGGGCCAGCGCGAGCGGGATTAAGCGCGCGCAGTGCCGGGGCCGGCTGGGCTGGCGGGCTGGGCCAGCACGCGAGCCCAAGCCAGGCGCCCGGCGCGGAGCAAGCGTTTGCGATCTGCGTGCCGACACCGCCATCCAACTCTTCTCGTGCCGCTGGGCCAGCGGCCAACCGCAGCGAGGCAAGGAGCCGAGCCCGGCGTTGCTTGCCGGGAGCAAGCCGCGCCGGCCCCGCGTAGCGGCCCGCTGGCAGGGAGCCGGCGGCTCTTCTGGCCGGGAGCCGCGAGGCAGGAGCCGAGCTTGCGGAGCGCTGGCGAGCGTCAGCGAGGCCAGGGCGGAGCCTCCAGGGATGGGCTCTTTGACGGCCGAGTGCGTGCCGGGAGCACGCTGATTGCCAGGACGGCACACCGCATCAGGAACACGACGAGCGTGAATCTAGCACGCGGCAGCATCGTGCAGCAGGCTCAAGTGCTGATTGGCTGGCGACGAGCGTGCCGCCAAGCTGAGCGGATCGACCATAAATCTGTAGCAGATGGATCAATGCCTGGGGTGGCGATAGCGGTTGCGTTCGAGGTGCCGGAGTCAGCGCAGCAGCAGGAAGCAGAGCAGCAGCAGGACGGTGAAAGAGCGCTGGATACAGAACAGCAGCAGGAGCAGCAGGACGGGGATCGAGATCAGGAGGTACCAAGTCCAGGGGAGGCGTTAGAGCAGGAGCAGCAAGCCAGACATCGAGAGTCAGTGCCAGTGCAGGAGGCGGGGGATGAGCAGCAGCGGTGAGGGCGAGCGCGGACGGCGATGGTCTGCGGCAGAGCGACGGCGCGGCTCTTGCTGCCGCCGGGAGCGGCAAGCAAGAGCCGTGACGGAGCGGGAGGCTGGCGATGACGGTTGTTGGCTGGCGTCGAGGGTGAGGGCTGGGACCACTCAGCGTACGGACGGGAACGCTGGTGTTGGTGGGCACGGCGTAGCCCGGCGCGACCCTTGCTGCTGCCGGGAGCAGCGGGCAAGGGGCGTGACGGGCGGGAAGACATGTCGGCAACGGTCCCGAGTGGAGCAATGATTGCAGCGACCACAGTATCCTTGTCCCTTCCACAGCCTGAGCATCCCCAGGCTTGGGGATGGCTGAAACGGCAATACACTCTGAGAGCTGATCTTCCTATGGGAGTCTCTAGCATGCGGATCGCGTTCTTCGCGAGTGTGACAGCCCTGTCTGCACTCTTGATGTGCACCGCAGGGCTTGCGCAAGCGTCTTGTCGCCAGATTACCGATCATCAAGCGGATATTGACGTCGCCGCGCAGCAGCAAATTCATGCTGCCATGCCAGGCCTGCTTGACCACTACCAGGTTCCGGGTGCGGCAGTGGCTTTGGTTCACAACGGTGTTCCAGACTGGAGCCAAGGCTATGGCTTGGAGATTCCGGACCAGAGGATAGCAGTCGACCCCTCACGCACCCTGTTTCAGGCCGCCTCCATCTCAAAGACGGTGACCGCCTTGACGGTGCTGACGTTGGTGCAGCAGGGGCGCGTCACGCTTGATCAAGCCATCATGCCGCAATTGCAGGATGGCGCTGGATCTTGGCAGCTTCCCGCCACGCCCTACGACCGCACCGCCGTGACGGTGGCGCGGGTGTTGAGCCATACGGCCGGGCTTTCCGTGCCCGGCTATGGCGGTTTCCCACCTGGAACGCCCGCGCAATCGTTGCTCGCATCGCTCAAGGGAGCGGCAGATGCAGACGACACACCGCTCAAGGTGATAAAACCGCCAGGTCAGGGATTTGACTACTCTGGTGGTGGCTACAGCCTGCTGCAACTGCTGATTCGCACGCAGGCGAACGAGCCCTTTGCCAACGCCGCGGCGCAGCGCATCCTGCAACCGTTGTCGATGACGAACAGTCGTTTTCCGACCATGCCGGCGGCTTCACCGCCTCTGGCCGAGACCTTCGACGATCAGGGGAAGCGCGCACCCGCCCGGCATTTCACGGCCTTGGCCGCTGCCGGTCTGCAAACCACCGCAACCGATCTGGCGAAGCTGCTCACCCTACTGATGCCTGGTCCCTGCGGGGAGGAACCCGGTCGAGGGGTGCTGGAGCCAGCACTCATTGAGCGCATGCTCACCGCCATGCCAAACTCTGACAACGACTTGGTCCTCAAGGGTTCGCGGTATGGTCTGGGCATGGCGCTCTACCCACTCGCCAGCGGTCGGCAGTTGGCCTATCACCCTGGCGACAACCTGCCCAACTGGCACAATCTGATTGCGACCATTCCGGAGCGTGGTGTCGGGCTTGTGGTGATGACCAATGCCGCCGGTGGTCGGGCGCTGCGCAAGGATCTGCTGTGCCTGTGGCTGGATGCACTCGGTGAATCTCACCACGGGGACAGCATGGGTGGCGATTGCGCTCTGGATGCTGACATCTATCACACATCGCCATGATGGCTATCCATCTGGGTGATAGATTCCCAAATCTATGATGTACGCAGTGGGAAGCTGAACGAGGTGCCAGAGGCAACCGCGGTCGGTACGGTCTCGGTCTGATCGGGCCTTCCTCGGGCAGGGATGCCCGTGGCTCAGTGCAGGCGCTGGCTGCTGGTGGTCAACGATCCGTGTGCGCGTAGTTGATGCAGCAGATCCACCCTACCCTGCAAGGCCTCATTCAGGGCCTTATCCACATCGCCGAGATTCAACAGATCGCCATTAACCAGTCTGTCTTGGGGCATCTCGAATGGTGCAGCTTCCCAAGCCGCACCGAATCCCCCGAGCCACCAACGCTGCGCCTCCATGTCGTTCAGCGGCGGGTAGTCGCCATCCTGGCGTGCTCCTTTGTAGACATCCCAGCCTCGATCGAACCAAACATCGAGTGCTGCGTCTTCATCCATCTGGATCAGCTCTCGTAGAGTTCTTTTGCCCTCTTCTCGATCATGGGGATCAGCAGGCGCATCAGCACCTTGTGCTGGCTGATGTCCTCCTTTTCCGCGATGTAGCGCAGCATGGCAAAGTATCGATCGTTGAGACGCAGTGTGGTGTTGGTCTTGGCCTTCCCATCCTTGGGGTAGGCATCCCAGGGTGGTGGCTCTTTGGATGTGCGGTGATCTTTGGCTCCCTCGGCGAATTGACGGAGTGCGTCGGGATCGACATCTGGCACCAGTTCGACGGGTGTGGGCTTTGCAGCGCCAGACAGATTGAAGCGGCTCATCGGTTACCTCCATAAATTTCTGCGGCTAATGCTTCGATTTCCGCCTTGGCTTTGTCATTGTTCATCTCAACGACCCCCCTGCCCTCGATCATCGAGTCTCGGTACACCTTACGGTCGCCGATCGTCACCGGAGAGAGCTCGAATTCGGGCAGGTCGACCAGGATCTCGCGGGCCTCGGCAGCTTCATGGATGACGGGGTTGGTTGGCCCCATCGAGATCAGCAGCTTCGCTTCGAGCGAAGGGTTCAATCCTCTGGCGAGCTTGACCAGTTCGTTCATGTGCATCGATGTCTCGATGTCTGGCTGGCTGGCCTTGAGCGGGCAGTAGATCATCTGCGCGGCCACCATGGCGGTACGTAGCTCTTCCGAGTCACGGCCGCCGGCATCGACGATGACTTGCTCGTAGCGCTTGGCCAAGTCACGCACGGTGTCGAAGACGCTGCCGTGCTTCTCTGAACAGTGGACTTTGGGCAGATCGGCGATCTGGTTGCGCCGATCGATGAAATGGCTTGCGGTCCGCTGCAGGTCGGTGTCGACCAAGACGACATCCGCGCCCTCTTTCGCGAGCCAGACGGCCAGGTTGACGGCGACGGTGGATTTTCCAGTGCCGCCCTTCTCGCCTCCCAGTAGCAGGATCATCAATATCTCGGGTATCGCGTGGGATGCGCCCGATTATAGCGTCAGTGACTTGAATCAGGTCAACTCAGAACGACGCAAAACAACTCGTTCCGAAACGGAACAGAACATATCAGATCGACTTGAGTCAAGTTGACTCAGAACGACTCAAGTTGGTTTTCGTCCGTTCAGCGCGGGTCAGGTTAAAGTTGTCTCACGGTGCCTTGGTGCGCTTGGGGGCGCCATCGGCAGGCTGAGCGTTTCCAAGGCGCAGGAGAACGAAGCGGATTACCTCGCCGCTTACTTCCTCGCCCAGGGCGGCTACGATCTCGCGAAGGCTCGTGGGATTTGGAGCACTCTCGCCCGTGCTGGCAAAACCGAACGTGGCGAGCGTCATTCGGTGAATACGCATCCCGTTCCAGCGGAAGGTCTCGCGCGTTGGGATGTGACGACACGGGAGGTACGGGAAAATGGGGAGAGCCTGCCGATACCGGGGGCGGGCTAACGGATGCGCGTTCCCGGGCTGACGGATGCTCACTACGCACAGACCGACACAGGATGCCGACTGTGATCGATATGTGATCGAGTCGAGTCAGATTAGAACGAGTCGTTTCGAGTCATTCTAAGTCGACCTAGAACGGTCCAGGTCGACTGAACTTGACCCAGAACGCCTCGGTTCATCTAGGGGCGTCATCCTCGATGAAGGGGCTGCGGCGGCTTCTGAAGACTCAGTATGTCGGTCGGGGATGGTGGCTGGCAGCACCCTGATGTTACGGGAGCCGAGTGTCAGGGATCGATCCATGTAACGGAAAATCTTGCACGCTGGACAGACTGTGTCTTAACAATCCAGAACGAGTCATTTCGTTTCGGTGCGTTCTGACTTGTTCTGAGTCGTTCTGAGTCGTTCTGACTTGGGTCGGGAAAATTTCGTATCGCGTGTCCGTCAGTCGTCCTGTGCGGTGGGTCGTCCGTCCTCTGTTGGTTGCCGGTTCCTGGTCGACGGTCCTGTGCGTCGTGGTCGGGGGTCGGTGTTAAATTTTGTGTGCGTTTGAATCGTTCCTTAATACCCATGCACGAAGGATCATGTCATTTCAGAACGACTTGACTTGACTCAGACTGCTACAGGCCCGCCATTCAACCCCCCAGCATGCCTCTCTGAGTCCATCATGATCGTGACCGCCCGTCTCAAATCGTTGAGCTTCGTGCTGCTCGGCCTCCTCGCGCTACTCGCTGGCTTCTGGTGGAGCGCGTCCAATCCGCAGCAAGAAGCCGGGGCAAGCCTGCCGCTGACCGATGGTGTTGGTCTGATCGGACCACCGCGCAGCTTCTCGCCGACCGAAGCCGCGACGATGTTCGCCGACAGCCGCAAGGCTTGTGAGGGTCCCTGTGTCACGCCCTTTGGTACGGTGCTGGGTGTCGCTGATGGAGCCGAGGCTCGATCGAATTGCACCTCGCGCTGTGTACTGCCCAAGCGTGGCTTCCTGGATCTGGAGAGCGGGGCTTATTCGGTGTTGGAGGAGGCGCCGGAGGATACGGGCCTCGTCTACGTCGGCATCACCTATCAGTGCGTGGGTTATGCGCGCTACTGGTGGATGATGAATCTGTCGCTGACCTTCGGCGATGTCGATGACGCGCACCAGATCCTCTATCTGACCGAGGCGACTAATCCCCGCACTGGCGAGACCGTCGCGCTCGGGCGCTCAGTGAACGGCTCAGCCGAGCGTCCACCACAGCGGGGGGATCTTCTGGTGTATGCCGCCGATCGGGATGATCCCGAGTGGCGCTTTGGCCATGTGGCGGTGATCGTCGGGGTGGACCCAGAGCGGGGCCTGGTCTCGGTGGCGGAGGAAAACTACGACAACCGGCCCTGGTGGAACCCGGAGGCCTTTGCTAGGCAGATTCGCCTCTTTGAGATCAACGGCCGCTACACACTGCTCGATTTGAGCGAGGGCGAGACCCGCAATCCCGATGGTGGCCAGATCGCCGGCTGGATCTATCCGGTGCGCTGATCAGCAGCGTCCGGTTCAGGTTTCCTGTGCCACGATGCCGCTTCGAACAAGCCTCTGAGCGACATGACTCAAAGTGACTCATTCTGACTTACTTTGAGTCGTTCTGACTTGACTCGTTTTGTGTCGGTCTAGATCGTTCTGAGTTGCTCCCAGTTGTCTTAGCGATTCGCCTGCCGATAGTTCCAAGGTGTTTGATGCAGACCTGGCTGTGCCCAGATCCCAAGCCCCTGCGCCTTCGCCTGGCTCTGCAAGTTGAAGTATGTATTGTCGGAACAGTAGCGTGGATAGACCGCCGCCTGACCATCCGCAACCATCTGCTGGTTCAGGTTCGCCCCCTCAGCGGTCAGCACTTCACCGACCTTGCGGCCATAGCGGTCGGTATCGCGGATACGTAGGCCGATCAGCTGGGGAGTGATACGCCGTAGATGGTCACGACTTTCGTGACCCCAGGGGCGTTGCGCATTCTCGGGAGCGTCGATGCAGTACAAGCGGACTTTGAGGCGCTCGCCCTCGCAGAATGCACGCAACGTATCGCCATCATGGATGGATGAAACGCTGCAGGAACGTGAGACACCATTACCAACAAACGACGGGCGCCACTCGAGACCAGCAACCAGCCAGGGCACCACCAAGCCAACACCGCAGAGTATCCAGAACAGCAGCAGCCGCCGATGCGCGAGATCCACCATGCTTGGAGCATTCATTGCAGCCACCGCTGCAGCCGAGCATCGATCCGAGCGGAGGAAACACCGATGAGTCCAGCACGCCCAGGATCAACATCGGGATCATGCCGCGCCTGAACGGTCAGGTTGACGTCGGCGAGCACGCGCCCCTGCCAAGCTTCGAGCAATTCAGGCTCGGCATAGAACAGGGTCACTTGGTCCCCGGAGACCATCACGGTAGGCGGTACCGCCTTCGACTCAGGCGCCGTGAAGCTGCCAAGCAGGTAGATCTCCTCGGCAACGATTGGCTTGATCGCCGCCTTCAGCGTCTCGGCTGTTGCCGTTGCCACTGTCAGCGGAAACGAGGTTGTCTGCTGTTCTGCTCCGCGCGAGAGATCCGCATGATCTGCGTACCAGTCACAGGCGGTACTCCGACAGGTCGAGCGCGGACCTGCGTCGGTCGCGATCAGAAAGCCAGAGTCTTTCCAGGGACCAATCACCGGGTAGGTCCCCGAGATGTCGGCGTAGGTGGTGTTGTCCCTACCTCTGAGCTTCAGATCAAAAGCCAGTCGTCCTTTGTCTGCATCAAAATCCTGTCGGGCAGTGGCTGCGTCCCCGATCGCTGAGCGGATCAGTCCGGTGGTGCCCTCCGCACGCTGGGCCAGTGGCATCATCACCAGTCCAACCGCGGCGAGCGTGACCAGAAACCACAGTTCACCACGCCCTGACACCTCCATCCGGTAGCTCGGATTGCCCGGTAGCACACATCGCGAGAGCGAGGGCCAGAACCAGCAGACTCCGGATTTGGTCATCATGTCGCCAAAGACATGCGAGACCCATCCGGCCACCAGTGCGATGAAGAAACCGGCAGGCAGCAGGAACCAGGCGACGACGAAGACAGTCACCTGTGCAACCAGCGAGTGCGTCAGGGTGCGATGTCCAAAGCGGTTGCCGATCCAGGTCGAAAGAGGAGGGACCAACCGACCGACATAGGATTGGCGCGAATCGATATCCGGGATCAGCGCCCCCAAGAGGGCAACAGCAGCCTGCGCCGGATAAGGGGGATTACCGGTGACCACACAGGCGATCAGATAGGTACTCTGCGCTGCGACGAGATGTGTAGGAGTCAACATGCATACGTCCTGTCATCGACCTTGAGCGGACATCCGCCGCGCAAAGAACAGCATGAGTGAGAACATTGAGGTACCAACGCCGGCGAGTACCATCAATTCCTGAACCCCAACCCCACGCGAGATATAGCGCAGCGCCATCAACGACACGGCCGCGATCAGCAGCATGGGCGTCATGTCGATGTAGCTGATTGCCGAGTCATGATGAAACCCATGCAGGGAGCGACGCGTGACCTCGCGCTCGTTCGCTGCCGTGGCCAGCATGCCGGTGATCGCCTCGGGGATACCCCGCGACTCACGCACGATGCGGGTGATGAAGGCATCGCGAACTTTCTCGGTCTCGAACTCGATCGAACTCCTTTCAAGATGACGGAGGACCATCTCCCGACTCTCGGAGCCGATGAGAGGCTTCAGGTCGATCGTGACCTGGAAACGCCAGAGCAGCCGCATGACCTTGTTGCGGCGATTACTCTCCTCGATCCCCGCAGCGACTTGGCAATGTTCGGCGAGCTGATGGAGCATGTCCGCCTGACTCGGCGGTACATCCAACGACTCGACGAACAGCACCACATCGCTTCGGCCCTCCAGGGAATTCATCACCAGATGGATGATCTCCTGTGCCGGCTGCCGCACCAGAGTCCGGTGGATATGTTTCCACTGGATACGCCCGGTGCGCTCCGCCACGGCACGAAAGCGCGGGGGCACCAGCCGCTCCGGGACCGATAACCCAATGCTGTGATGCACCTGCTCGGCAAGCTCGGCGACAAACTGCTTGGGGGTCGCCAGTGTTGGCCACAGGCAAATCCGATTCTGCGAGAGCTGTCGATGGACCTCGCGCAACAGCGAGCGTTTACCGATCCCGGGCTGCCCCTTGATCAGGATGCTGTGGCCGATGCGCAATGCTGGAAGCGCTTGGTTGATCTCATCGGCACGGCCGACGAAGATCGGTGACGATGAGCCTGTGCTCAGTTCGTCATCGCGATCAGCAGTGCTTGAAGTCGTTGCCATTCGCTACCTCCATAACGACGTGCCAGCGTCAAACGCAGGGCCTGGAGCTTGCCGGATTCACGCTGCCAGTCGTGCTGAGCGCGTTGCATCGATTCGGCTTCGCGCCAAAGGCTTTCAGCAGACTCGAGTCCCTGGTTGACCCGCTCTTGCCGGTACTCGAGCCGGTCACGGGTGAAAGCGCGCAATGTATTCAGCGCGCTGACCTGACTGGAGAGCTCGCACAGGCTTTGAATATCGTTGAGCAGGGCAGTGCGAGTGCTGTCTTGCTGGCTTACCAGCGCCGCTTCGGCTTCGGCCTTCGCTAGATCAGTGCGGCGGTCCCAGAGCGGGATCTCGACACGCAACGCGGCACGCGCACCCGCATCGCCAGTCTCGAACGTGGTGTTGGTGTCGTAGCCAAGATTCAGCACCGCTTTCCAATCGCGCTGTCGTTGGGCTTCCGTGTGCGCTCGATTGACCGCCCGCAGCACCGGGTTGGCGAGTGAAACGACAGTCAGCGCTTCCTCCAGCCGCCCATTGCCCGGACACTCAGCCAGCGCCAGCACTGGCAGGGCAAAGAGCAAGAGTCCGCAGATCCGGCGGCTCACCAGGTACGCTCCAGCCCAAGGGCAAGGATGTTGCTTCGTGCACTGTAGTTGACCGGTGGATGTTCTCCTTGGCTATTGGCAAACCAGAGATGGGCATAGCTTGTTGAGAAAATCCAGGGGCCGGTCGCGTAACTCAGTCCAGCGGCGAGCCAGGTGCGGTCACTGTCTGGCAGCCGCGGTGTGCGATAGGAATCATCACGGATCGGCGCCTGATCCCAGGCGGTACCAAGCCGGAAGGTCCAGGGTCCGCGCTCATATTCACCGCCAAGATCGAGTCGCCAGGTATCGCGCCAGCGGTGCTGCTCGCTAAGCATCAGACCGTTGCCAAGTTGGATATCCAGCGATTGAAGACGGCTCCAACGTGTCCAACTAGCCCCGGCGAGCAAGGAGAGCGCCGGGCGCGCCCTCCAGCGCAGCCCGGCGCGGATGACCTCGGGCGTTGTCAGCGGGACCGATGCGTCCTGCTTGCCAAGCGGTGAGGTAGCGGTACCGCTCAAGCGGTGATCAACTTTTGAGGCGAATGACAGCCCCAGATCAAGTTGCTCGGATGGTGACCAGAGTGCGCCCAGCGACCAGCCAAAGCCAGTGTCATCACCCTCGACCTTGAAGCGACCGTCACCGAAGGGTGTGGGCACCGCATTGGTCAGCTCGGCCTCGAAGTACTGCAAAAAAACGCCTGCGCCGAGACGCAGGGAATCGGTGACGGACCAAGAACTCGTCAACTGTACACGAGCGGCGTTGATGCCGCTGTACAGGGCTTGGTAGCGACCTTCCCAATCCTCCGGGTAATCTGTCGCGAGCCCGAAGGCGCCATAGACCCCAAGGCCGATGTTGCGATGAGTGCCATAGAGCGAAGGCACCGTCGCCTGAGTACCCGCATCCTCGGGATTGACCTGGTTCCAGAGTTGCGCAAGATTGCCACTGAGCGCCGTTGTTTCAGGAATTGCAGCGGGATTGAAAGCGACTGCCGCCGGGCTGACCACCGCGGCCTGTCCGGCATAGGCGCGGCCGAGTCCAGCAGCATCACGCTCCAGCAACGAAAACCCAGAGGCAGCCGCATTCCCACTCATGATCAGCATGGCCAAATAGGGACAGGAGCCAAAACGTGACACCACACCACCCCCTGCATTCAAGATGGAATTGCTGACTGAGCGATGCTGATCAGGCGGCCTCTTCCTCAGCGTGGCCTTCCCACCAACGCCGATCGATTGGCTTGCCCTGCAAGCGCCGGGCGAGCTGACAAAGACGCTGATCAGCGCCATCAGCGAGGTGAGCAAGCGCCACGGCCTGTAGCTCGTCGATGTTCTCGCAGTCATCCAAGGGTGCCAGCCGTCCAGCGATACTGGTCTGGAATCGCCAATAGTTATGCGCTGGCAACATGGTGCGCGCAGTGACGTGATCGGTACCGGTCGCACCTGACATCAGTGCCTGCATGATCAAAGAGCTGTGACCAAAGATCGTCTTCGGCGCCTGCCGATGTCCCTCGGGCGGTGCTCCCGTGCCAAAGCTGGCAACAACCACATTGTCGAGGGGTATCGCCTTACCGGTTCCCTTGGCATGGCTGACAGATTCCGAGATCGCCAGAATCACCGGATTGTTCGCCGTGATCCCGCCATCGACCATGGGATGCTTGGAGCCGCTTTCATCAAGCGCCATCAGGTAGGGGTCCCAGAACAGCGGGGCGGCAGTGGATGCTCGGCAGACTTCCCACACTGGCAATCGCTTGTGTTCCTCTTTCGCGGAGCTGAACACATGCACTTGCAGACTTTGCAGATCATAGGAAAGTGCCAGCGTCGGCGGGGTCAGGTCGCCCATGCGGCAATCATGGAAGATCGACCGTAAGAGTTCCTCGAGACCCGCGCTCTCGTATTTGGACATCAGTCCCGCGCGCGCCGCAAGCCGACGTCCACGCTCTTTGAAGGTTCGCGGTTTCGAGAACGCGACATGCGCGCCGTTGATCCACATCTCCCGAGCCTGGGCCGCGTTCATGCCCATCGCCCAACCGCAGCCGAGGATGGCGCCAACCGAGGTGCCGGCAATGAGATCGAAATGGGTGTGGACCGAACTACCGAGATACTTTTCCAAGCGCTCGATCCACATGACGGGGATGATGCCACGCACGCCACCCCCATCAATGGTCAAGATTCGATAAGGACGAGGGCGCAGACCCAGTGATTCAGCGAGCGACATAGTCACCTCCCGCCGGCCGTAGCCGGCCGGGATGGGTTCGAGGGGGATGGTTAATCGGCCGGTGAATTACTGAAGCTGATCAGCTGAGCAAGCCGTGCCTTCGATGGTCAGCATGACTTCGCCCTGCTGAATGGTGATCAAATCACGCACCCGCTCGAGGGCCTCGTTGTCGGTCGCCGTGGCATCAATGGCCATGGTCAATTTGCCTTCGTCCGTGCAGGTGATCTTCTTCACGCGGCACAGCAGCCCGGCAACCTGCATCGTGGACATGAAAGCCGTGTTGGCCTCGGTACCACCATCAGTACGGAATGTGCGTTCTTCGAGCATGAGGTGTCTCCTGGTGGGTTGTGATAGGCAGCGGGTGGCCGCCTCTTCGGCGCTCTCTGTCGAGCCGACACCTCAGAAATAGCACAATAAGTATTATTTAGAACCTTTTTGTTTTGATAAAAGTCAATTGGATTGCCTTTTGGCGAGCAAATACCTGCAACTCACTCTTAACTGTTAGGCAGCCCCTAGCAATCCGCGCCAGTGAGCTCCTGATGCGTTGCTTGCTTGTCCAAGAGCAGGTCTGAAACAGGAATTGACATCACTTCTGCCAGTGTTTGCAAGGTCTCTATGGTTGGGTTGGCGTTACCGGATTCGAGGCGGCTGATCCAGGTCTGGGATAAGCCAGTGCGGGCGGCAAGGCAAGCTTGAGACAGGCCAGCCGCATTACGACGCAGACGGATGTTCTGAGCGAGCAACTGTTTCATGGCAACTCCAGAAGATACAGGGAGTTCTGAATAACACATTTTGTACTACCTTGAGTCAAGGCGTGTTTAACACTGCTGGTACTAAACTAGGGGACCAAGAACCATGAAGAGTATCCATGAACGGCGACAGATTGCGCGAGGCACGGCAGCGAGCCGGGCTTACCCAGACCGATCTCGGCGAGCGTGTTGGTGTGAGTCAGAGCATGATCGGTGCCCTCGAGCACGGTCGTCGTTCGGCAAGCCGCGAGCTCGAGCAAGCGTTGGCCGAAGAGCTAGGAGTCGCGGCGGACAGCCTGACCGACAGCGCCAGCACCATCCCGGATACACCCGAGAGCTTACTCAAGAACCCGCGCACCGCAGAGGGATTATGCGCGTTGGCAAGGGACCGGGTATTGGCTGCCAGTCTCGATATTCAACCCGAGGAGTGGCGGGCACTCCGCTCACTCATGCTGCCAGCGCCAGCCACCAAGGATGGCTATGTCGCGCTGCTGATGACGATTCGACTGGTCACCGGGGGTCGGGGAACACCCACGGCGGGAGCAGGGCAGGGTGCCGCAACAGCATCCGAAACGAGCGATTCATCAGGGACCGTCCATCCTTCCTGAAATTACTATTTCAGGCAGAGAGGCTGAAAAACAGAGACTTAAAAGTCAATCCAGGTCAAGTTGAGTCAGACTAAGTCAAGTCGTTCTGAGTCGTTCTGAGTCAACTCAGGTTAGAACACCCTAACCCGTCCAACAGGTGGATGCCGTGAACGAACATGCCGATTTCTGGATCGCCCGGAAGGATTTTCTCGACAACCTGCGCTACATCCGGGGTGCAGCGATTGGTACCTGTGTCGGCTACCGATCAGATCTCGGACTCTGGGGGCACTGGCTCACCGAGGCCGAGCGCGACTGGCGCGACTGTTCCCACAGACAGGTCGAGCAGTGGATCAGCTGGCAGATGCGCGAGCGGGGCGTCAGTCCGGCGATGATCGCCCGGCGTGTCTCCTGTCTGTCCTCATTCTACAAGTGGGCCAAGAAGCACGGGCTGAGTGATTCCGATCCGGTCTATCTGGCGGACAAGCCGAAACGCTCGCAGCGCATGCCGATCTGGCTCGAACGCGATGAGCAGGCACGTCTGCAGCGCGCGTCTGAGGACATCGAGGATATGGCCGAATCCATCACCGGGCGCAAACGCGAGCAGGTGCTCCAGGCCCGGCGGCGCTATGACTGTCTGTTTGGATTGATCCAGAACTCGGGATTGAGGATCTCGGAAGCGCTGGCCGTGCAGGTGCAGGATGTGAAGATGGTCAATGGCGTTGCCCGCTCGGTGCGCGTCATCGGCAAGGGCAACAAGGAGCGTTGTGTACCGCTGCCCCAGAGCTTCGGCCCCTCGCTCGCCACCTGGATCAGCGAACAGCCCACCGACGATGGCTATATCTTCGCCAAGGCACCCGGCGATCGACCACCGAGCGCCCGCGCGGCCCGACTCTACCTGCGCCAGCTGGTCGAGCGCGCCGAGATCAGCAAGCCGGTCACGCCGCACAAACTGCGCCACACCTATGCAACCCGGTTGCTCGAGTCCGGCGCCCAGTTGGTCGACATTCAGGCGCTGCTCGGCCATAGCAATATCGCCACCACCCAGATCTATACCCACGTCGCTGATAGCCGGATGGCTGATGTCGTTTCAAGACTTTGAAGAACCCCTGACGCATCGCTGGATCAACCGGGAGAATCAACGCTACTACAGCGTCCGCCTCGTCCAAGACCTTTTCGGCGACTGGACCCTGGTCATCTGCTGGGGTGGAGCGAACTCCAAACGCGGCGGGATGCGGGTGACCCCCGTCGAGAGCCAAGAGGAAGGGGAGGAAGAGATCCGCAAGATGTCCAAGCGCCGACGCCAACACGGTTATGCAGTGCTTGTAGAATCCGCTTCACCCAACGAGCTTCCAGCCGATGATGATTAACGGAGCCCACCGATGCGGAAGATCCTCTTAGCCAGTTTGCTCATCGTCAGCCTGAACACCCAGGCCGACGAACAGTTCTACACCCAGCGGTACTCAACCTGCCTGGATCAAGCAGGCGGCGTGACCTACTCGATGTTGGACTGTATCTCGGAAGAACTCACGACTCAGGATGCCCGGCTCAACGGGGCCTATCAGAAGCTGCAAAAGTCACTCTCGGCGGAACGTAAGCAAGCGCTGCTCACCGCGCAACGCCTCTGGATCAAGTACCGTGACGCCAACTGTGCGTTCTATAACGATCCTGAGGGCGGCAGCTACCAGCGGGTGATGGCGAATGAGTGCATGCTCCGTGAAACCGCCGAGCGCGCCAAGGAACTCGAGACGCTGAGCGAGCCATAGGCCTAGCGCTCAGCGGGCCAGAAGCAGGGTGGCCTTCTCAAAGCTGCCGATACTCAGATACATAGCGGTTTTCGATTTTCTGCAGCTTCGCAATCCGTTTGTTGCGTTCGATCTCCCAGTCATCCGGTGGATCGAGATTATTCCAAGCCCGATACAGTTGCTGATCCTGGCGGCTCAACCTGAAGCCGTAGGTATCGGCCATGTAGAGCATGGTGCGGGCGATGTCCCCTCGTAGATGATCCGGCGGTTGCACCCGGCGGATGCTTGAGTCGATCCGGATGTCGCAGTCGCCATACACATCCCCGCCCGGAACCATGCCCCAGTTGTAGTCTGATCTTCGCCCATTGACCAGACCAACCGCAGGGATCAGGTTGTGCAGATCGTTGTGCGCTGCCGTGAAAGTCATATCGACCCGCTGACAGCAGTCACGCCCCGAGAGCGCCTTGCCGCTTGAGGTGAAGCAATCATCGAAGGATTCCGGCTCGCGCCAGCACTTGCGGAAGTTGCCGAACTGGGAGGCCGGAAACACATGCTCAGCTTCCACCCTGTCAGCCCGCGTATCCCCAGCATACTGGGACATCCCACAGCTCCCGAGATCCGTTCGTCGACGACTGTCATAGCGGCAGCCGCAATAGGCCGTCACGCGCTGGCCACGATAGATGTTGTCGTACAGCAGATCCTTTGCTCGCGAGAAGCTCCCAGCCACCTGCGGCAGTTCACCCCGCTCGGCTGGTGTTGGCGGTTCCGGGTGGGGCAGGGCATTCGGGTCAGAACGCAGATCCCCGAGATCAGGCAGCCACTGATCGAGGTTTCCAGTCCAGGAGGCCAGATCTGGCCATTGAAATTCGGTGCTGACATCGGTGAACAGGTTGTTGCCGATCGCCAGCAACTGGTTTCCGACATCAAGCACGACATCGACGACGAGCGTGCGTATATCGCCAGCGACCGCAACCGCCTTCTGCCCGTTCTGACCCCAGTTGTCAGTCACCGAGGGTGGAACGAACGACAGCGCCGAGATCAAAGCGAAGCCAATCGCGAGATCACGCAGCTTGGAACGGAAGAGACGTAGCCAGGAGCGGACGTCTGAGGGAAGCTGAGGAAGGAACGACTTTCTGGAGGAACTGGAGCGTTTAGAACGTGTTTTGGAAGATGTACGGCGAGGCATCAGAACTCAAGGCAGAGGACAACAAAGCGGAGCAAGCCTACCACGACAGCCGTGCTAGGCTTGGCTTGATGCCACACCAAGACGATGAGCAGCGAGATGCAACCTGATACTGCCCGGTTCATGAGCGAGCGAGAAAGGCGCAGGCAAGAACGGGTTCGCTATGCCGATCCCGTGCAGGTAAAACTGATCGAAGATGGGCATCAACGGCCGCATGCACTCCTTGCGGAAGACGTCAGCGAAAGTGGTCTGGCGTTGACTGCGCCAGACATGGTTGGCGTCGGCTCCACGATACTGATGGACTTTGAAGTTGCCACGGCAACGATCATCCGGCTGATCGGCAGGGTGGTCTGGGTCGCACGCGCTGGCTACCAGGAACGCTACCGACTCGGAGTGGAGTTCGAGGCGCTGAGCGCCGAAGCTCGAGCGGAATTGCGTCGGTTGGTCCGTCGACGGCGTTTGGTCTGATGGCTTGGCCCGTCACGCTGTTGCTGGGTCTTTGCATTTTGATGTCGGCACTCTCCGCTCAGGCCGATCCTGATGCAATCCGTTCATCGGCCATGTCAGAAACCAGGCCAAGCTACCAGGTCCAACCCATCGGCTGGATACGCAAACGCGATGGGCGCACCTTCATCGAGTTCTATGAGGACTATCGGCCGGCGCTGCTTGGGGTCGATCAGCTCGACAGTCTCTGGGTGCTCTACTGGTTCGATCGCAACGATACGCCGGAGCAGCGCTCGATCCTCCAGGTCCATCCGCGCGGCAATCCCGCGAATCCGCTGCGTGGGGTCTTCGCGACCCGTGCCCCGATGCGCCCGAACTTGATCGCGATGAGCCGCTGTCGTGTGCTTGGGGTTGAGGGTACGGTGATCGAGATCGATGACATTGATGCGTTTGCCGAGACACCGGTGTTGGATCTGAAGCCTTGACCCAGCTATTCGTATCAGGCTCTGTTTGCATAGTCGAGCAGTGCCAGCGACCTCTGATCAGGACGGCCAGCGAAATAACGCTCGAGCAAGCGCTGGAACACTGATCCAGCAGGCGAGACCTCCGCAAAGAGCGTGGCACAAGAGCGCAGCTTCAGATCATCCGGGGTACCGAACACCTCACGGGCGGTGCGCTGCGGGATCGCCAGTGCTGCCTCGGCACAGGCGATCAGGCGAGGCCCGAGCACTGGATGCGCCAAATAGGCCTCGGCTTCAGCGCGAGAGCGGATCGCATAGTCTCGAGCGGTCGCGCTCAGCCCGAGTCCCACGAACTGCGGAAAGATGAACCACATCCAGTGAGTACGCTTTTGGCCGGCTTGGATCTCAGCGAGAGCTTGTTGGTAGCTGGATTCTTGGGCTTGGATGAAGCGGGTGAGTTCGTGCGGATCAGAGTGGCTGGTCATGATGCCCCCAACGGTCGTGATGGATCAGAGTCTTGAGATCCGAGCGCTCCAGCCAGCCCGCTTCCTCGAGCTCCGGGCGCTCGTGAAAGAAGGCCACGGTTCCGATGCAGAGATAGGCCACCGGCTGCACGGTATCCGGCAAGCCGAGGAGATCAGCCAAGGCGGCATGGTCGATGATGCTGACCCAGCCGACGCCCAAACCTTCGGCCCGCGCGGCCAGCCACAGGTTCTGCACCGCGCAGACGCTGCTGTAGAGGTCCATTTCCGGGTTCTAAGCCAACAACAACGCTGAAAGCAGTGTAATATCAAACTGCAGTACAGATGTTTAGATTAAGAACCAAACGCCGGACAAAAAATGCTAGACGCCAAGACCGAAACCCTGACGCTTCGCATCACACCCGCGGTTAAGGAGGCTTTACGAACAGCGGCAAGTCGGAACCACCGCAGCTTGACAAATATGGTCGAGGTCATGATCCAGGACTATTGCAAGCGTGACGGCATTGGGATCACGAAGACAGGTCTAGAAGTCGCTGATTCTCCTAATAATGAAAAGCTAGGCTTGAACTCAGATCTGGGTTAATACTCTTAGGTGTGCACTGACAGTAATATATTCAGGAATTTGCATTAGAATAATAATGTATAACACCAAGGAAAAAAGGTCAAAAAAAATGACAATCCTAATGCGTCTTGCTGTTAATGAAAACATCCCTGAGGTCATTCGGGTACGGCTGGCTAAAGGGGATGACATTGACGCCGTGGAATCTCAAGGTCGCACGGCGCTCATGCTCGCTGCGCAAAAAGGTTATCTGAATATCTGTGAAACTCTTCTGGAGGATGGCGCAGATCTCTCAACAGTTGATAATTGTGGTGAGACAGCAATCTCGCTCGCCATTTTAGCCGGACATGACAATATCGTGGAATTGTTTAGGAGAAAAAGCCAACATCTAACAGAATCTGTAAAACCGGAAGACGCCGAGATGATGGACGAGCAAAGCGATGGATGCACCGGAATCGAGGCCGATGGTATTAGTGACTGGGAGGCCTATGACGACAGTCTTCCACCAGAGGAAGACGCAAGCTGCGTGGAAACAGCCGCAGGACTCAGGATAGCGGTATCGGTTCATGAGCCGATTGACCGCGATGAGAGTTGGTCCGAGGCTGACCTACAGTTACCCGCGCTTCTCCGCCTCAATCAAAGTCGGCTAAGCGCTAATGAACGGAAAAATATTTGCTTGCTGCTTGAGCAGGGTCTTTCGGTTGGTTTCCTTCCGGCACTAACAATAGATGATTTGAAATCGGATGAGATGCTTTGCGGGCAAGTCGATTCCGATCTGGAGAATGCGCAAGAGCGTATCCGGCATCTGCGCATCATCCTAGGCGAACTCGGCGTCCTGATCGATGACGATATGCCAAAACGGCACTTTACGACAACTGCTGAGCCTGAAGAAGAGCCCCGCCAAATAGTGACCGATGCCTTAGATTTTCTCGAAAATCTCTCCTCGCGTCACAATGATCCCAGCGCACGCTACGGCATGGATGTTTATCGGGGACCACCGCTGCTTAACAAAGAGACTGAAATCCATCTGGGCCGAGCGCTGGCCGAAGCACGTGAGGACATCGTAGCGCTAATCGGGGGGTCAATCGAAGCACTTTCGATTTTTCTAGACATTTTTACACCTGCCTCGCTGAATGATGAAGAGGAAACGGAAGACACTGAGGCAGCAGCTAATCTCAATGAGGAAGAGGCACTTGCCCTGCGCCGTCTTAAGGAGATGAGGGTTTCAGTAAACAGGTCACGACACACGGAGATCTCTTGTCTGCTGCGCACATTAAACCCTAGGCGGGAGGAAATCCTAGAACTATGCAGACAGTTGAGCGCTAAGTCCCCGGATTCAAAATTGCCAAGTCAGATCCTGTCCTCACTCGGAAAAGCTGAAACAGCGCGTGAGCAAATGACGCTGAGTAACCTCCGACTGGTGATCTCGATTGCACGCAAGTATTCGAAAACAGGCATGCCGATCGCTGATCTAATTCAAGAAGGAAATATCGGCCTGATGCGGGCCGTTGAGAAATTCGACCACACGCGCGGCAACCGTTTCTCGACCTATGCAACTTGGTGGATACGCCAGAACATAACCCGGGCGATCGGTGATCAATCACGTATGATCAGAGCGCCGTTTCACGTACATAGCAGACTCGAGCACGTGAGGCGTCTCCGAGAGGAACTAGAGGAGCAGGGCCAATGGGAAAACATCGACGAGAAACTTGAAACTCGTTACGACGGCGGAAGGGAAGAACTCTCAAAACTACTTAAGCACGAACGAACGCTCAAGGTCTTAGAGGCTGATGATCCGGGTTTAGGGATTCAGACTGACAGGGCCGTTGACCCTTCGCCAAACCCCGAAAAACGGGCATTTGATTCGGAGCTTTCAGTCTGTATAGAAGTTGCCATGAGGTGCCTGAATTCCCGACAAAAAAAAATTATCCGCTATCGCTTTGGCTTTGTCGATGACCGGAAGTACACCTTAGAGGAACTGGCAAGCATGGTTGACTTAACCAGAGAACGCATCCGTCAAATTGAGCAAGAGGCATTGAAGCGCCTCGCCTGCGAGAACAAGGATCTGTCACTGCCGGATTTCCTATATCACAAATAGGACTCGTGCAACCACAAAATAATTGCTTCAGCGCCCAAACAGAGACGCTGCAGGCTAGTGAGTCTGGAATTGGTGCAACATGGAACTCGAAGAATTCGCGCAACAGCTGCGTTGCGATCTAGCAAGTGAACTCGCCGATCGCAGCGGCGAGGGGGGAGACTTAGATGGAGGCTTGGTATTTGCTGAGCTAGTCATGCATCATATGGCCGAGTTTGGTATGACGTTTGAGCACCAAATCTGTCACTACACCACACAGATAAGAAACGCCAAGCTTCGAATTAGTGGCTTTGCTTTTTCCGAGGACAATGAACAGATGGATCTGTTTGTGGTCCTCTATGATGGAGCGGAATCTATCCAGCCGATCCCCAAGACAGAGACACTAAAAGCAGCTGAACAGTGTGTTCGTTTTCTAAGCATGTGCGCTGACGGTACGATGCTAGGTCGCATCGATGAACGGGAAGATGCATATGCACTGGCTCTGATCATCAAAGCGCATTACCAAAGTTTGGATCAAGTGCGCATATTCGTACTCACGGATCGGCAGGCAAATATCACAAACTTCAAACCAAGGGAGGTTATGGGCAAGACCGTCAAGCTTGAGGTCATGGACATTGCTCGCCTGCACCGTCATTGGTCCGCCGGCAAACCGCGTGACGAGTTGGTGGTGGACTTTAAGGATGTTTCAGGTAGCGCTTTGCCATGCGTATGGGTACCCAATCAGATTGGGGAATACGATTACGCACTTACCGTAATACCGGGCGAAGCACTGCGCTTTCTTTACGAAAAATACGGCGCTCGCCTGTTAGAGGCCAATGTCCGCTCTTTCCTTAGCGGACGCGGCAAAGTCAACATGGGTATCCGCGACACCCTTCGCGACGAGCCGGAACGCTTCATGGCTTACAACAACGGCATCGTGCTGGTGGCTGACGAGGCACGCATTGGCCGCTCAGAGGACGGCAGCCCCGCCATCCTTTGGCTGCGCGGAATGCAGATCGTCAATGGAGGCCAGACCACTGCCTCAATCTACTTCACGAAGCGAAAAGATCCCGGGGTTGACCTCAGCAATGTGCAGGTCCCTGCCAAGGTCATCGTGCTGCGCACCGATAATCCTGCTGCCGAAGAGGCCATGATCACCGATGTCTCCAGGTACGCCAACAGCCAAAACGCCGTGCGCCAGTCAGACCTGTCGGCCAACAAGCCTTTCCATGTGCGGCTGGAGACCTTGGCCAACTCAACAATTCTGTCTGATGGTGTTGGCCGCTGGTTTTATGAACGTACAGCTGGGAGCTACAACACACTCTTGGCCCGTGAAGGAGGCACACCGGCGAAGCTCCGCAATCTCAAGCGGGACGTTATCCCGCCGGCGCGCAAGATCACCAAGACAGATCTTGCGAAATACCTGAATACGTGGGACCAGCAGCCCGATATCGTCAGTCTCGGCGCACAGAAGAATTTCGCCCGCTTCATGGACCGAATCACTGAATCCGATGCGCCTTTGCCCGAAGTTGATGACTACAAGCGAATGATCGCAAAAGCAATCCTCTTCAAGAAGATTCACAGTCAGGTGCGCGGAATGTTTCCTGCCTTTCAGGGAAATGTCGCCGTGTATCTCGTTGCGGTCATCGCCAATCGGATCGGCGAACGTATCGATCTGGAACGAATCTGGACCCGGCAGGATGTCTCCGACAAGCTACTGGAACAAGCACAAGTCTGGGCGACTGAAGTCAATCGCGTGCTTCATCAATCCGCCAATGGCCGGATGATTTCAGAGTGGGCCAAGAAGGCTGACTGCTGGGAAAAAGTGCGCGCAGCGAGTTATTCCAAACCGATAGATGGAATTCCTGAACTGCGGTGAGCTGGACTGCTACGCCTAGTTCATTCCTAACAGATTAGATTGATTCTTCCGGTTCCACGGACTCGTTAACCCAAGGAGCAATTAGAGCTTGCTATCTTCTCTGAAATCGATACCGGTCGTGGACGTCTTCGCCGGTGCTGGTGGCCTCGGCGAAGGCTTCGCAGCCTGCCCTAAGCGTTCCGCACCCGCTTTCCGAGTCGCTCTCTCCATTGAAAAAGATTACGCCGCCGTACGCACTCTGCGGCTGCGCGCATTTTATCATGCGTTTTCACCGGAACATGTCCCGGAGGACTACTACCGGCTTTTGCAGGGTAAAACCGTTCCGGAACGGATGACAGCTTACCTAAGCGGTACCATCCCGCTGAGTCAGTTACTTGAAGGCTATACGAATACCCTAACCGACGAGGTTGGAGTTGTCTGGCACAAAGAGCTGTCAGACAACCCCAATCTTGAGCAGGAGCTGGATGAGCGGATTAAGGCCGTAATAAGCGGCCGTAACGACTGGGTGCTTGTCGGCGGACCGCCCTGCCAGCCGTTTTCCACCGTCGGGCGCTCAAAGCAAAAATCCTTGGCCGGCTATCAATTGGAAACCGATGCCCGCCATGAACTTTACCGCGAGTATCTGCGAGTCATCGTTCGCCACTGGCCGGCTGTATTCATTATGGAGAACGTCAGTGGGATCTTGTCCGCAAAAGTGAATGGTCACAATATCTTCCCGCGGATTCTGGAGGACCTCGGGGACCCAGAGCATGCCTTCGGTAACACTACCAAGCCTTCACAGAACAGACATACATATAACCTATTTCCGCTGGAAGAAACAGCCGTCACAAAAAACGACCTATTTGGAGTGCGCGCTGACCCCAAAGCTTATCTCATCCAGTGCGAGAAACATGGCATTCCGCAGATGCGCCATCGGGTAATCCTTCTTGGTATCCGTAGCGACATCGACATTCGCCCACGCACCCTGAACGCTTGCCTTAGTGATGCACCGACTGTGATATCCGTCATTGACGGCCTTCCCCGCCTGCGCAGCGGCATCGCGCGCACACCCGAGTCACGCGATCAATGGAGACAGATTGCGGAGGCCGTTTATGTGGAGAATGTGACTGCATGCCTTACACTGCAGGAAATGGATGACGTTCTCGACACTGATCATCAGTGGCTAGCCACTTTGAAGTCGGCGACTCAGCAAACTTGGTACGACGAGCTTGAGAATGATGGACAGCACGATATCACCACCAAAATCCGCAACGTATTGGCAAATATTAAGTCACCAAAGGCTGGGCGCGGCAGCGACTGTATACCAGTGAAGTCCTGCTGGTCATCGAAGCATCACGACCCGGATCTTAAGGCTTGGATAGACGACCCACGTATGAACTTTATCTGCCAACACGCGGCCCGGGAACACATGCCCAGGGACCTCCACCGCTATCTCTTTGTCGCTGCGTTCGCTGCAGTCAGACTGGCATCACCGCGTTTGCGGGACTTCCCGAAAAGCCTGCTTCCGGAGCACAAGAACGTCGGCAGGGCAATGAGCAATGGAAACTTCGCCGATCGCTTCCGCTCACAGATGGAAAACCAGCCTGCAACCACCGTGCTGAGTCACATTGCCAAGGATGGACATTACTTCATCCACCATGATCCATCGCAAGTACGCAGCCTAAGCGTAAGAGAGGTTGCGCGTCTGCAGACATTTCCAGACAACTACTGGTTCTCCGGTAGCCGCTCTGAGCAATACACACAGATCGGCAATGCCGTGCCGCCCCTCTTGTCTTTTCAGATTGCAGAGATTGTTGCTGACGTAATAAGCCGTTGGAAGCAACAAAGTGAGGATAAGGCAATGCACCTCCAACAATCAGCTTTACACATCAAGCAAAAAGAAGCCGCAGGAACACCAACACTGTGAAAGCCGCCATCGAGACCTATGCGTTCATGCCTGTCCATAAATCCGAGACCGTTATACCGGACCCGGGTCGTCTGATCTTCGCACTGCGCCAAATCGGCTATAGCTTGGAGCAGGCACTCTCGGATCTCATCGACAATGCAATTGCTGCCGGCGCTAGCAATATACTCATACGTTTTCTCTGGTCGGGGGAGCGTATACTATCATTGGCAGTCGCTGATGACGGTCATGGCATGAGCGATGCGGAACTTCGCAATGCAATGCGTTTCGGCTCAATGGAGCGTCTTGATGCTGTCTCACTCGGCAAATTCGGACTCGGCCTCAAGCTCTCATCCTTCAGCCATGCCCGACAGTTGACGGTGGTGTCAGTGGCGAACAGAATCGCCGGAGGTCGTCGTTGGACCCTTGACGGCATCCGACGCAACTGGGACTGCGCAATACTAAGCGACGATCAAGCAGCCGAAATTGCAGGTTCGCCTTTCTCTCCCATCGACCTGTCAAGCTCCGGAACCATCGTGCTCTGGGAAGACCTTGACAAACTCCCGGTATCCAAACGTGGACTGCGCTACACCCTGCGCGCCTTGCACAGGCGCCTCGAGTTGCACTTGGGTTTGCATTTTCACCGATTCCTCCAAAGCGGAAACCTGAACATCTACGTCGACCAACAGGAGTTGGGACGCAGAGAGCAGGGCATCCGCGCAGAAATCGCTCCGCTTGACCCTTTTGGCTACCCAGAATCACCCAGCCCTGACTTCCCGACTACTTTCCGCATTGACTTACCGGAAATTGGCACTTTAGACGCTTTAGCGCACATTTGGCCACCGAACTCTATCTTGCCAGAGTACAAACTCGGGAACAGGGCCGCCGCTCGGCAGGGATTCTGGTTTTACCGCAACAATCGACTGATACAAGCCGGCGGCTGGAATGGCTTTGTCCAGCACGATTCCGAGCCACACAGCTCGCTGGCTCGCGTTTGCATTGATCTGCCGTCTGATTTCGATGCCAGCTTCAGCCTGAACGTACAGAAATCCTCAGTCATCGTACCACCCGGGTTTATCGAAGCCGTCCAAGCCGCAATCACTTCTGATGGCGCTACCTTCGACATCTACCGCCAGCAGGCCCAGTCAATTTATCGCGACAAGGACCGAAAGGCCCTGTCAGCCCGGCCAGTTATGCCCGGACTTGGACTGCCTACCGCTATCGCTCAGGCTTTCAAGCCTGGCCAGAATCAGTCCACCAGCCCGACAGATGATAGTGACGTCGATACCTGCCAACGTATCGACTTTAAATGGACGGCCCTTTCTGACGACGAGTTCTTTCGTGTCGACAGCGACAAAGGCTGCCTTCTGCTTAATCGCACTTACAGAGACAAGGTGCTGGCAGGCCTGCGACCAACGACTGATGACGTTCCGCTGATCAAGACCCTGCTGCTTTGTCTTGTCAGTGATGACCTGCGTACTCCGACCCTCACGGACAAACGTCGCCGCGAGCATGCCCGTCTCAACCGCATTCTTGTCGCAGCCGCCAGCTTGGGTATGGGCTGATGGCTGAATGAGTGCGGACAAACAATGCAAAAGACCCGCACCACCGATGTACTCAACAAGGTCCAACGCAGCTACTGCATGTCCCGTATCCGCAGCCGCGATACAACGCCGGAGGTTCTGCTCCGCAAAGCTCTCTGGAAGCGTGGTCTGCGTTACCGAATTCATCACAGTCTACCCGGCCGTCCTGACATCGTTTTCCCATCACGAAGGATCGCCATCTTTGTCGATGGCTGCTTCTGGCACCGCTGCCCCAAGCATTGGCAGGCACCAAAAAACAATGCCGAATTCTGGGAACAGAAGATTGGCCTTAATGAAGCCCGCGATGCTCAGGTGAACCGGCAGCTTGAGGCGAAAGGCTGGAAGGTCATACGTGTTTGGGAACACGAAATCAAGGAAGCGTTGACGACAACAATCGACAGCCTTGTCGCGACCATCCAGCGCGCTGAAACATAGACGGTTGGATGTGGAAGACAACGATGCAGCAAGACCCACGACAACAGCAGGTTGCCACCATGGATGCCAGCGCCCGTCAACTCGTGCTGGCGGGTCCCGGGACGGGCAAGACCGAGACAGTCGCGCTGCGTTTAAGCCACCTTTTGGATGCAGGCCTCAGTCCAGCCCAGATCCTAGTTTTGTCCTTCTCGCGCAGCGCAGTGCGCACTGTAGCCGATCGGCTTGAGCGATTTGCGGATAACACCGGAGGCGCATTGGAAGATCTGCGCCACATCGCAATCCGCACCTTCGATTCTTGGAGCTTTCGTCTGCTACGCCAGCTCGGTGATCAGCCAAAAGACCTGTTGGCGCTTGGGTACGAGGGCACTATTGATCGCCTGACGGCGCTTATTGCCAGCGAGCGCCGAACTGAGATTCATGAGCGTCTCGGTGCAATCCGGCACATCATCGTTGACGAATTTCAGGACCTCTCCGGCGTGCGGGGGCGCTTGGTGCTAACGCTGCTCGATATGTTGGCCCCGCCTCTGGATGAGCGGGTTGGCTTCACAATTCTCGGGGATGAGGCTCAATCAATCTACGGCTTTGCGCTGCGAATCCAAACCGATCAAGGTCTGGAAAGCTTGACGACAGCCGGACTGTTAAATGCACTCAGAAGACAACACGGCGACGAGCTGATCGAAACGGAGCTTGAAACAAATCACCGTGCAGTGCCGGGACTCGCACGCGCATCAGTGCTGCTGCGCGCTATTCTTCGCCAACGGACACCGAACATCGTCAAGTTGGAAAAAATGCAGGAGATCCTGAAGGCGCTTCCTGCGTGGGACATTCAACTGAATCCGGAGTTGCTCCAAACCCTTGACGGGCATTCCACGGCAATCCTGACGCGGACGAATGGCGAAGCCATCCGCGTCTGGCAACGGATCATGGGTACTCAGAGCAACGGCCCGTCAATACCTGTGATGTTGTATGGAGCGAACCCAAACAACACGGTGCCGGCTTGGGTGGGGGCAACACTCGGACCTGTGCAGGGAAGTTCCATTTCTCGACAGCGTTTCGGCAAGGTTTATCAATATCTATACACTGGAGATGGCGTTCCCCGTGCAGAGGCGCTGGTGATTCCGGATGAAGAAACCGCATGGAAAAGGCTTCTCCTCGCTGCGCAGCTACCGGATACAAGTCTATCGCTGGATCTTGACGAGCTGCGTACCAGGATTGGTTGGCCTGACATGTTCCCGGACGATCAGGCTGAGCTGACTTGTCCGCTCAGCATCATGAACGTTCATCAGTCCAAGGGACGTGAGTTTAATCATGTTTCGCTACTGGAAACGAGTCGCTGGAACCGAGTACCAAACGCACAAGAAGAAATCCTTGAAGAAGCGAGCGTGATCTTTGTAGCCTTCTCACGTGCTGAAAAGACGCTGAGACGAATCGCTTCCACAGAACTGAAACCGATGAGGAGCTGGACCTTTCAGAACGGAACGCGCAAGCGATGGGGCTCACTTGTTAAACATTCCTACCACGAAGTTGAATTTCAGCTGGAGATGGGCCTTTCCGGAGATGTCGCAGCCACCAGTTTCATCGATACCCGGCTGCATGAAACGGAATCAGCAGTTGCGGATGTTCAAACCCTGCTTGCGGAAAACCCAGCATACCTGATCGGTCGTAAGGTTCTTTTGTGCAGAATACAGGAACCGGGTTGTGATAAGAACCGACATATCTACGTCATTCACTTGGATGAAAACGGTCAACCCGGAGAGATTTTGGGAGCGATGTCACGAATGCTTACTTTTGATCTGCTCGACAAGCTCAAGCGTCAGTTTGAGCTGCCCGTAAAAGTCAGAAATCTCCGCATTACGGAAGTGGTGACCTTCAGCTCGCGGGACGACATTACGACATGCCTGGCGACACCTTGGGGGACAAGCGGTTTCTGGCTGGGTGTGAATATCTACGGCGTTGGCGAATTCGTTCCCAGGCGCAAGCTGACTCGACAGTGATGGAAAAATGGGAGGAGCCTGAAATGAACAGCGCTGATGTACGCGAGCATATCATGCAGCAGGCTGCGTCCTTGTTGCTCGGCCCAATGCAACAGGATGAAGCGCTCACATCGAACCCGTCAGATACATATCTGACGGGCATCCTTTGGCCCAAGGGCACGAATGCAGATGCCGCCAGCGACGAACCTGCGGCCACTGAAGTCGATTCCGGGGACGCAACCGTGGATGCCCCTGTACCCGGTTACCGGGCAATCCGGCCCTGCTCCTTTGGACTAACCTGCACAGTGGCCGCTGGCGCACTTGTTGCTGTTGATCTCGGTGGTACAGCTCGTTATGAGCCCCAAGAGTTGCCGGAATCTGGCGGTGAAGAAGAATTGGCAGCAGATGACGCCAACGGTGATGTGCCGACAGATGGCCGGCCCCCAATCCGGTGGCAGCGCCAGCCTCTTGGTTACGCTTTCGCTATTGACCCAGGGGAACGCCGAACACACTGGGTGCAGAACCGTTTTCTTCTCGCCGATGGCAGTGAGCGCGAGGACCCCGATTTAGGGGTCGATATCAGGCGACGTCCCGATGGCGAACGGATTGTGCTCACAGCAACCCTGATCAATCAGGCGCCAGAAACCGAACAGGGCGACCGCTTGCTTGATCGTTTGCTGTTGTTCCAGACATGTCTGCGCATTTCCGCTCGCCATGCCGATAACAGCGGAGCCATCCTCCCGCGCGTTTCCGTCCCTTTGGCAGACGATGAGGACGCGCTGACCAACCTGCTGCTCTACCGCGACGTACAAGAGTTTGCCATCGGTCATGGAATCGGGGCTGAGTGGCCAGCTCCAAGTGAGGGACGAATTACCTGTGCTTCAACCAGTTGGATGCCGCGTGCTGTTGTAGTCGGAACCAGCCCCCGTGGTCACACGAGCCTTGCAACACTGGGATCGCTGATCACTGACCCTTTTTCCGCTGAATGCCTGGGTGATGAATATGCACGAGATCCCATCTGCGAGACACTCACATCATTCTGTAACGCTTATGGCAGGTGGATCGACAACTCACTGGTGGAGCGGCTGGAGGACTTCGACGACGAGATGCACCGCGCCGCTGTGGTCAACCTGACACGCTGTCGCAGCACTCTGGCGCGCATGAAGCGCGGGGTGGCGACGCTTGAACAGTCCGACAGCGCTTGGGCCGCTTTCGCTCTGGCCAATCAAGCCATGGATGCCCAGTCACGTCTGCCGTCGAAAGGCGAGCAGGCACGTCCTCTGATTTGGCGGCCTTTCCAGCTGGCCTTCTTTCTTCTTGTGCTGCCTTCAGTCGTGGACGGCGAAGACCCCGATCGCCGCACCATGGATCTACTCTGGTTTCCTACCGGAGGCGGTAAGACCGAGGCTTACCTGGGTCTGACAGCGTTCCAAATCTTTCTGCGACGGCTGCAACATGCGGAACGCCGGAAGGCTGGGGGGGTAGACGTACTGATGCGTTACACGCTTCGCCTCCTGACGGTACAGCAATTCCAGCGTGCCGCAGCCCTCATATGTGCCTGCGATGCGTTGCGGAAGACGAATAAAGCGCGTCTTGGAGCAGCGCCGATATCACTTGGCCTCTATGTAGGTGACAAGTCCACACCAAACCGGCTGGAAACCGCAGAAAGCCGCCTCGGGGAGGAACTGAAGGGCGAAAAGCCGCCTTCAACGCCCCGTCAGCTGCTGATATGCCCGGTTTGCGGTGGCAAGCTGCCTGCAGCAGCCTATTCCATGTCACCAGCCAAGGATCGCGTCGAGATTCGTTGCCCGGCGACCGGTTGCACAACGAAAGGAAAACCGCTGCCAGTCATGACAGTGGACGAGGAACTTTACCGACATCCACCATCATTACTGATCGGCACGATCGACAAGTTCGCCCAGCTGCCGCGACGCACCGATATCCGGACCCTGTTCGGCCTGGATGAAGATCTCAGGCCGGGCCTGATCATTCAGGACGAGCTGCACCTTATCTCCGGACCATTGGGCTCCATGACCGGACTCTACGAGGCAGCTGTCGATCTGCTTTGCACGCAGGATCGAATACCACCAAAGATTATTGGCTCAACAGCCACTATCGGACGTGCCCGCCGGCAGGTCCGGGCGCTGTATGACCGCGATGTCCTGCAGTTTCCACCACCCGGCTTTGATGCCGCGGACTCTTTCTTTGCCGTCCGCGACGACGTTGGCCCCGACCGCACCTACCTCGGTATCAGCACAGCCGGGCGAAGCCCCAAGTTCGCTTTGCAGGCACTAATGGCCGCATTGTTACAGGCGGTGGATGCGCTGCGTCAGTCAGGAGCTGCTGATGACAGTGCGCTCGATGCCTACTGGACCTGTGTCGGCTATTTCAACAGCCTGCGTGAGCTGGGTGGCGCCCATGTGCTGATGCAGGATGACGTACCTCGCCAAATGCAATTCCTGGCACACCGCCTTGGAGTGGACGTCGCCCGCATCACGGCACCTCCACAGGAACTCAGCAGCCGGGTCGCTTCCCGGGAGATTCCTCAGGCTCTGGCGCGGCTGGATCAGGCTCTGGACAGCAAAGACCCCTTCGCGGCAGAGCCCGTTGACTCGGTTCTTGCCAGCAACATGATCTCTGTCGGCGTCGATATCCCTCGCCTAGGGCTCATGGTGGTCAATGGCCAGCCCAAATCCACAGCGGAGTACATCCAGGCTACCAGCCGCGTTGGTCGTCGCCAACCCGGCTTGGTCATCACGCTTTACAATTTCGGCAGGCCGAGGGATCTCTCGCATTTTGAGCATTTTCTGGACTATCACGGAGCGCTCTACCGTGGGGTCGAAGCCACCAGTGTGACCCCTTGGGCGCCGCGTGCACGGGACAAGGCTCTGCATGCGGTCCTTATCGCTTTGATTCGACACTTGGTTGACGGTCTGCTTGATGATGAAGCAGCGCTGGATTTCTCAGAGGGGCAGGAGGAGACGGATGCGATCGTCGATTTTCTGGTGGCGCGTGCTAAAGCCGCAAGCTGCGGCCTGGAAAGCGAAGACACCGAACAGGACCTGCGCAATGTAATCCGTACTTGGACGCTACGTGCGCAAGAGTACGGCATTGCGAAGGGGGGGAGGCTGCGCTACTGGGAGAAAAAAGCACCGTTTGGTAACACAGCTCCGCACCTGATGCGAGCATCGGAGCAGCTGCGCAGTCAGAATAACCCGGCGTGGGCCACGCCCAACTCGATGCGCGATGTGGAGCCATCCACCGCATTCGTACTCAAATGTGTCCGATTGACGGGAGGAGGCAACCATGGCACGACGTCCTGATCGCGGTTCCGCCCCAATGGGACACCATGTCACGCCTGCGAGACCGGTCGGCAGCGTGCGCCGTTCCCAGTTGATTTCCACCTACAGCATCGGTGCTATTATTGATCTTGAGGGCGGCTCCTTTATGCCAATGGGACTTGAGGATTGGGAGTCACAGGTGCGCGGCGGCCGAATAGGCGCCATGAGCATCAATGAATCGCGACTCCAGCGGCAACTAGGTGTGACGCACTTTCGGTTGCCCCCAACCGAGACGCCGATCGAGAACCAACCAAGCCGCGTCGACTCCCGCTATACCATCCCTGTTGTGCGTTTCCCCGCATGGCATGAGTGCCCCTCCTGCCATCGGCTTGGGACTGAAGATCACCCCTTCCTGTTACACAGCGACGGCAATCGGCTGACCTGCAGCAATCAGAAATGTCAGTCACGAATTGTCACGCCAGTGCGCTTCGTAGTTGCATGCGACCACGGCCATATTGAAGATTTTCCCTGGGTTTGGTGGGCTCACCGAAAGAGCGCCGAAGGGATCTGTAGCCAACCCCGGGTCTACCTTCGATCCCATGCTAAAAGCGCGTCACTGGCAGATCTCTATGTACGCTGCGACGGTTGCGGCGCCAGCAGCACCATGGGGGACGCTTTCCGGCCCGGTAGCGTTCGCGGACGACAATGCGGCGGCGTACGTCCGTGGCTGGTTGACCGTCAGATCTGTGATCAGACTCCACGGGTGTTACAGCGCGGTGCGTCCAATATACATTTCTCGACTGTGGTATCGGCCATTTCAATTCCTCCGATATCCGAGCCATTGCTCCAGATTCTGGATGATTACTGGACCGTGCTCAAAACGATTCCACAGTCTGCACTTCCCGATGCCTTGGCAGGTGTCGCCGAACAATATGGAGTGCCGGTCGAGAGCCTGATCGATGCACATGGACAAAAGACCGGGGTCGAGACCGGCGGCACCTATACCGATGCCATGGCCCGACTTGACGAGTACGTGGCGCTCGGCAGTACCCGCGATGACGAAGATCCAATCGGTGGTTACGCACCCCAGTTTCTCAACCGTGTCTATGACGCCCCGCCGGGGCTGTCAGCTTGGTTCGACCTCATTGGTGCCGTATCAAGATTGCGGGAGGTGCGCGCACTTGCAGCCTTCTCACGTATTGAGCCTTGGCCGTCAGGTGCGGATCGCATTCAAGATGAAATTGAGAAGGGCAATCTATCGCCGCTGTCGAAAAATCCGATGAATTGGCTGCCAGCAGCGGAGATCCTTGGTGAAGGTATCTTTCTGCGTTTTCGTGTGGACGCGGTTGAAGCCTGGATCAGCGACAATCCTGGTATCAAGGATCGCGCTGCGGCACTCGATGCGCACGCCGCAGCTGTGGCAGAGCGCCGGAACTACCAGCCGGAATATCAAATCACCCCGCGCCTGCTCTTGGTGCATTCTTTTGCACACGCCATGATTCGCCAGCTTTCTATTGACTGCGGTTATTCCTCCTCAGCTCTCCGGGAGCGACTCTATCTGTCTGAACCTGCCGACAGTAGCGTTATGAATGGTGTCCTCATCTATACAGGATCGCCTGATTCAGAAGGCAGTTTGGGTGGACTGGTGCGCCTTGCACATCCTGATCGAATTGTCGACGCTGTAAACCGGGCGGTGCACACCGCACGTTGGTGTGGCAGCGATCCGGTCTGCCTAGAGACCGACCCGCACCAATCCGGGGAGCGGATCAGCGGTGCAGCCTGCCACTGCTGCCTGCTGGTGCCTGAAACCGCCTGCGAAAAATTCAACCGCGAACTTGACCGCAGTATGCTGATAGGAGCCGCTGATCGGTCTTACCGTGGCTTTTTCGAGACTCTGAGCACCAGAGAAGAGGCATGATTTATGGCGGTGTTGATACCCGACACGCCTAAGTCATGTCCCCACGGGGAGCGGATCGTTTACGAGAAATTCGGGCGCGATTTGGATGATAACTGGATTGTGCTCCATTCCCTTGGTCTGACCAGACATCCGACCAAGCTTTGGGGCGAGATCGACTTGGTGATTCTCTCGACCGAGGGAGTTTTTGCCATCGAAATCAAAGGCGGCCATGTCTCATGCCAAGACGGCATCTGGACCTATGGCTACCCCGGGAATGAGAGCTACACTAGGCGGGAAGATCCCTGGACACAAGCCAAAAGCGCCATGTTTGCGCTGAAGCGGCGCCTAGTTGAGGTCGATCCGTTATGCACAGATCTTCTCTACGGTTACGGCGTTATCATGCCTCACGTGCACTTCGCCGCCACCGGCCCCGAACTCGAATCCGCTGTCTTGCTGGACAAACGCGAGTTCGGCCTTGATCTGAACCGATACATCGGAACGCTCAAGAGCTACTGGTCGACAGTCTATCGCGAGCGCCATGGCAGCCAACCCCGCCGGCCTTCGCAGGAGGATATCCGTCACATCCGGGCCATCCTGCGACCCAATGTTGAATCAACCCTGAGCCTTGGCAGTTGGTTTACGGGTCTGGAGCAAGAACTGCTGCAACTCACCAATGGACAGATCAAGGCCGCAAGAGGGCTGGACAATAACCCCCGCACGATTATCCGCGGGCGCGCGGGTACCGGAAAAACCATCATCGCCATCGACCGCGCCCGAAGGCTGGCTGCGGCAGGGCACGACGTACTCTACCTGTGCTTCAATCGCATGCTCGCGGATCACGTCCGAATTAGCCTGTCCGGTGACGAATGCTCCTCTCACATTCGTGTACGCAACATTCACTCACTATTTCGCGAGGCGATCGCGGAGGCAGGACTCAATGACTATCTCAACCGCCAAAAGGTGGAGCCGCTGGAACTCTTCGGCCGGGTGTTCCCGGAATTGTTCGTGGAAGCCGCGTTTGATTACCCCAGCCGTGCTGCGGACGTGCTCATCGTCGATGAGGCGCAGGATCTAATGACAGGAAAGTATCTGGAGGCATTGGACCTCCTAGTCCGCGATGGACTGCGCCACGGACGCTGGCACATGTTTCTTGATCCTATGCAGAACATTTATGGCACGGAGGCCACTGTAGCCGAGGCCCGCCTGCGGGACGCAGGCTTTGCCGAATACGAACTCCGCGAAAACTGCCGAAATACCCGCCAAGTGGCCACGCAGTGTTCTATCATCTCTGGCATAGATATAGATTTGAACGGAACGCTTGAGGGTCCCGAATGCGATTGTCTGTATTTCACCGGACCCGAAGCTCTCCTGCCAATACTGGAGGAGGAAGTCACCAGACTGCTCGCATCGGATGTCGCACCCCATGACATCGTCATCCTTTCCACCCATCCCCTTAGTCGCTCCAGTCTTGCCGGTGTTGAGAAAATCGCCAGCCTTCCGCTTCTGGACATGACCTTTGAGCAAAATCGCGAAGGTCTGCAGTTTTCCAGCATGCACGCTTTCAAGGGTCTGGAACGAAACGTTGTGCTAGCGATCGATCTTGATTACATCGGCGAAGATCATGTAGCCATGCTTCACTATGCCGGACTCTCACGGGCGCGGCTGATGCTGCGGGTGTTTGTAGATTCAGGTAAGCAGCAAGTCTATGCCGCACAAGCAAAATCCTTTGGGCGGCGATTGGTTGGCAGTGGCTCGAGAACAATCAGTTAGGTGCTCTTGAACTCAACGGCACGGTGGTACTCCATGTAGCGCTTGCACTTTGGCGAAAGGCTTAGCTTGCTCCATTTTTCGATCCCACACTTGTTTTGGTCGGTCACTAAAAGGCTAGGAGAGATTAAAACCTCCCCGTTTTCGTTGAACGTCACCAACCCATTATCAAATAGCCGATCCGCCAGCGCAGATAGCAATAGACCGTTGTGATCATCTAGGCGCTCAGCGTTGGTGCTTACAGCCCATGGCTTGATGTGGGAAGCAACCAAAAGGCGTTCGTCTCCAATTCCTGTGACCGGGCAGGTGCTACGGAACCTTTTGATCAAGTCCTTTCGAAACTGTCCTTGGCCGAGTCTTGAGTTTCGTATGTAACTTCGCTCGGTTTCGCTTAGGCCTGGCGCATGGAAATCAGCTTCCTTGGCTGCGTTTACTCCTCCTTCACCCGCAGTTATCTTCGACTGATCGATACGTTTGTCCGTGAGGATACGGATTCTCTTCTGAGCATTTCCGCCTTTTCTTGCGCTTGGATCGCGATGCATAAGTGAAACTTCGAGCTGAAGCGCCTTGCGAAATTCTTCAACATCGACGGTTCTGAGATCAACGGGGTAGTTGACGGGCAACTGTGCAGTCCGTTGCTCTACCGGCAGATTTGCGACACGATTTGAATCCAATATCACCCGAACAATTTTAGTGCCACTGCCTTTAAGCCGATTGAGCAGCATAGACAGAAGCTTGTTGTACTCAGGGTTTCTACGCTTTACTCCGCGCGTAACGTTTGCACCGCCGCTGCTTTCAACCCGCAACGACGACGCAGGAAAGGCCCTCGAACTGGTCGAAGCTACACTCCGCATCGATTAGCTGGCCTTCGTCGTCAAGCAGGTACATGGGTAGGGGTTCACCTAACGTTGTGAATACCGCGACCCAAACCGCGCTGCCACTGCTTTTCCCGTCTTGCTACGAGCTTATCGCACGGTTTGGGGTCGCAGGTGATTTTTTTGTTAAGCGCGTTTCATTTCTTAGTGTACGCGCGTGCGGCACACCTGCAATGTTCACTTTTTTGCATACCAACGGAGCAATTCTGCCAGCGCGTCAAGGTTGCTTACGTAAAAGGAACTTTGATTTCCGTTGCGAAAGGGATTGGCGTGTCCCAAGCTTGTTTTTTGTTGATTGACGCGAGCGCTGCGCGCTGGCTCCATGGAAAATCTCGTGCCTGCAATGGCGGGCGGTGATAACATTTTTTCGACAATTATTCTCGTTTGCTGCGCCCCTCCTTTGGCTTCGTTACCCATAATCAACAAGAACTGCCGTCCACTCTCTCCGCCGATGGCGAATGCTTGACCTTTCGTTCGGGTGGAAGAGTCAAGAGAAACAAGACCCAATTCGGGCATCAATTTGCTCCTGATGAAGCGCAACGCCTCGTTTGCAGACAATTTTTCTTTCATAGATAAAAATGCCAGTGTTGCCGGTGCCTAACGGTTGATTAGACAGAATTTAGATCGGGTGTGCTAGGCAGATTCTTCCAGACCTAAAGTGCATAAAAGAAAATTTGAAATCGAAGACTTACGATTCCAGTTGAATCTGGCTGTCACCGGACCTCGCGATCCGCGGCAAGTACCTTGACAAAAAATCAGTGGCTTGCGGTCGGGCGAATTTCGTCACCTTAAAAGAGCTGCTGTCTGGAACGTATAAAGGTCGAACCGATTAATCTCCATCCCATTATTGCGCACAAGCAATCCTCATCTCTTTTCTGTTAAAGCCAGGCTTTTCTGTAATAGTTTCATAACCTTGTGGACAAATTTCGTTAGCTCTCCTATAACAGATATCCCAGCCTGTCGATGCGCCACAAGCGACCAAATATTCTTTCTTGCCATCTGGCCTGCTAATCTCTTGTGCCGATGAACATCCTGCTGCTGTTGCAAAAATAGCGATAAAGATAAACCCAAAGATAAAAAGGAACCTTATATTCATTGATAACTCCAGTATCACTGCCAGTGTTAGCAACTAGGGGCCAAACAGACTGACGACTCAGCTGAACCGTGAACCCGGTCACAGTTTTGCACTTGCTTTACGCATTTATCCGGCCTCAGCCAAACTCACCGCACCCCCAACCGCACCGCCACATCCTCAAACCCCGGATCTTCCGCATAGATCGCCGACAACTCCCGCCGGCTGTCCCCGCGCCGCCCCACCGCCGCATAGGCCAGCGCCCGCTCATAGCGGATCTGGCGCAGCAGCGCCTCGGGCCGATCCTTCTTGCGCCGATAGGCCTGGGTCAGGGTACTCACCGCCACCTCATCCAGACCCAGTGCGCGCAACGCCCGCGCCTTATAGAGCAGCAGAGCCGCATGCACCGGCGTCTCGTTCTCCAGTCCGGCGCTCAGCTGCACCACCTGATCGGCGTTCGCGCGCGGAATCGGCTCGGCCTCGAGCAGTAGCTCGGCCAGCGCTGCCTTGACCACCACGTCCTCCGAGGTCTCGGCGAGGATCAGGCGCAGATGCTCGGCCGCCAGGTCATGCTCATCGCGCAACTGATGCAGCTCGGCCAGGGCAAGCCGGGTGCCGCGCTCACGCGGGCCGATGTGGGCGGTGACCTCGTGGGTGACCGAGAAGCTGGTGGTGGCGTTGATCTGATACTTGGCGTAGAGCTGTCCCAACGCCGATTGGCGCTGCAGGGCGTTGTGCAGCAGCGCATACGCGGCCTCGAGCTCGTGGCGCTTGAGCCGCAGCAGGCCGGCGGTCCAGGCGGCATCGGCCTGCTCGGGGGCCGACTCCAGCTGCGCCAGGGCCTCGGTCTCGTTGTCTTCATGCAAGGCGCGCAGTCCGTCGACGAAGGCGCGTTCATCGGCCGGCGTGACCAGCCGTTGGAAGAAGCCGAGCGAGAGCCGGTCCTTGACCGGGATCGGCAAAGGCGCGGGAGGCTCGGTTTGGGTGCGGTTGCCGCGGCGGCTCTGGCTGGCCCGACCGGGGTTCTGCACGCTGTAGAAGAGTCCGCTGCCCGGCAGTCCGACGGTGGCGCGCGTGCCCCTGGGGCCGATGGTGTACTTGGCGCCGCGCGGTCCCACGGAGAGCGAGGCGCCGGATTTGCTCAGGTTCAGGCTCACGCCCGGGAACAGCTGCACACGGCGCCAGAAGCGAAAACTCATGATGGCCTCCTTGTCGATGGGGTGGCTAGCCGGCTCGGTCAACGCGCCGAACGAGGCTGCGATGATGACACACCGGCCAGCTCGAACGGGGCGCTCATCAACACGCGAGGACTCAGGCTAGCCGCCATGGTAGGGAGACTGTCAACGCGGCAAGCTGCAGCGTGCTCGGCTATACTGTCTTTTTAAACAGTCGCCGTGCCTGAGCCACCCGATGCCTGAGAGTGCCATCCGCTCCAATCCCGCACGCCCCGAGCCAGGCTTCGGTGTCGGGGGCGTTCATAGTGGCGCGCTCTATG